>JACCZQ010000260.1 GCA_013695905.1 Chthoniobacterales bacterium | reverse complement strand
AGATGCCGCTCATCCGCATCGTCGATATGCGACAGGAGAAGCGGAAGGCGAAAGGCTTGGCGATTCTTGGCGAGAAACTCTACGGCGCCATCCTCGCGCGGCTCGAGAAACGCGAGCAAACCATCCTCTTCCTGAATCGCCGTGGCTTCTCCACTTCACTTCTTTGCAGCGCGTGCGGCGAAGCGCGCGAGTGCCCGAACTGCAGCGTCGCCCTCACCTTTCACCGAAACGTGGCGCGGCTGAGCTGCCACTTGTGCGGACATACTGCGACGGTCCCGAAGAAATGCCCCGCCTGCCACGAAGACGCGCTCATCTACTCCGGCTTCGGCACCGAGAAAGTGGAAGCACACGTGGCGCAGCTCTTCCCGAAAGCCGAGGTGCGCCGGATGGACGCCGACTCCATGACGCGAAAAGACGCCTACCGCGAAACGCTCCGCGCCTTTCGCGCGGGCAAGATCGACATCCTCGTCGGCACGCAAATGATCGCCAAAGGCCTGCACTTCCCAAACGTCACCCTCGTCGGAATCATCAATGCCGATCTCGCGCTGCACCTGCCCGATTTCCGCGCGGGCGAACGAACCTTCCAGCTCCTCACGCAGGTCGCCGGTCGCGCCGGCCGCGGCGAAACCCCGGGCGAGGTCTTTGTGCAAACATTCACCCCCTTCAGCCCCTCGATCCAATTCGCGCGGCACCACGACTTCGCCGGCTACTTCGAGCAGGAGCTGGAGTTCCGCGAGCGGTGCGATTTTCCACCGTTCAAACACGCGGTGCTGCTCACCATTCGCTCCGCGCACGAAGGGCGGGCGAAGCTCTCGGCGGAGACAATCGCCCGCCGTCTCCGGGAAGCCTTACCCGACGAATTCATCCGCGGCGAAGCGACCTCCGCCCCACTCGAGAAGCTGCAGGGGCAGTACCGTTTTCACATCCTCGTCCGCGGCGACGCCATCGTTCGCCTGAGCCGCCTCATCCGCGAAACGCTCGACAAACTCCCGCTGCCGGACGACGTCGTCGCGGCCGTGGACGTGGATCCCTATTCGTTGCTGTAGCGAGAGCCCGGGAGCGTCTTGGCAGAATCAGCTTACCAGGAGACACGTTCCAGATTTGGAATCAGATCGAAGTGGGTGTCCCGCGAGAGAATCTGGAGTCGGTGCTGCAGGGCTTGCGCCGCAATCCACAAGTCATGCCATGGGATGGGCCGCCCCCTGGCAGCGAGGACCCGTCGCAAGGAGGCATAATATTGCGCAGTGCTCCCGTTAATCTGTAAAGGTGGAAACTCATCCTCTACCAGCCGCAGCTGTTCCTCATATGCGGCCCGATGGCGCGAGCCGAGCACCCCGAACCGAAACTCTCCCAGCGCGATCGGAGAAAGAGCGATTCTTTGCGCGTTCTGCAAAACCGGCCGGAGGGCAGGATCGCCATCCATCCAGGCCGAGAGCGCGTTCGTATCGACGATCAATTCCATTGCTCGAGATCGACCGTCTCGAACTCAGCCTCGATCACCTTCTCGATCCGCCGCGTTTCTTTGCGCAATTTCGACAACGCTCCGAAATGCTTCATCCACGGTCGATTCGAAGACTGGGTAGCGGTGAGCTTCTCCGTCATCGCTTCTGCCACGAAATCGCGCAATGGTCGCCCCTGCCGTGCTGCAACGGCTTTGGCTTCCCGCAAGAGCGCTTCGGGTAAATCAAAGGTCGTTTTCACGAAAGCAATATTTACAGCTATCGCGCGCGCGTGCAACCCCGGTCGCACCGGACATCCGAATGCCAACGCTACGGAAGCAATTGCGGACACGCTCCGGCTGTGGCCAGGTCCTCCGGGCAGCATGAGAGCCAACAACCCTACTCGACCGCAAACACCTCGATCAAAGCCACGCCATTCGGAGCTCCACCCGCGCCGGTGATCAACGCCGTCAACGGTGCCGACTGGCCCCTCCTGATCAGCGCCGACTCCGTGGCATCACCCGGCGCCAGCCCCAGGTCCCGGATCTCTGCCGCGTCGGGATGTGTCTGCCAGTCATCATTTTGGTCCACCACCGTCCCGTTGGCGTCGCGCAATTCCAGCATCGGGTTCGGCAGCCGCGTCCCCACTTCCGGAGGGAGCGACATCCCGATCGCCCGCACCACCAGCCGATTCGGGTTGGCCCCCTGCAGAATCAAGCCACCGATCAGCGGCTCGCCCGCTGCCACCGGCCCACGTGTGGAAAGATTCCGGAGAGTAGAACCTGCACCTGCCTCGAGGTCGAAGATCTCCACCAGCCCAATGCCGCTCGTGCCGTCTTTGCTCCGCACGATCGCGGTATAAGCGGTGAACGCATCGGCCGAAGCCGGCAGCTTCGCAAACAAGGCAGCTTCTCTTGGGTTTTCTGGAGCAATCCCGATGTCCGTGATCAACTGCTGGTCTGGTCCCTCCGCCCAGTTATCATTCGAAGCGATCAACCCGTTGGCCCCGTGCAGCTCGATCGTCGTGTCCGCCAGAGCATTGGCCACTCCGCGATCCGTCAAAGAAGGCCCGATCGCCCGCACCACGACGTTATGAGATGGACCACCCCGCACGATAAACCCGCCGATCATCACCGCGTCGCCCGCCGGGATCCGCCCGCGCGTCGAGATGTTTCGAAGACGACCGGGAGCAGCGACAATGCTGACGTCCAAACTCTGCGAAATCGAGGCGCCGTCGAGATCTGTCGCGGTAACGGTGAGGAGCGCAGGGCCCGGCTGCAGCGCGCGCACGAGCAGATTCGTGCCGCTGACGCTCACCTCGGCGCTTGTTGGGTTGTTGCTGGTCGCCGTAAAAACGAACGGAGAGATGCGGTTGAAACCCGGAATCGAGACGAGATTTTCCAGGCGGGCCGGATTCGGCGAGGTGTAGTTGCGGACCGGCAGCTGATCGAAAAAGCCGAAATTCCGCACCGGCAGCGCGGCGATCGCGTCGGCCACCGCCATGCCGTTCCCCGCCACTCGTCCGAAGACCGAGAAGCCGCCATTCTGGAAATCCAGATTCGCGCTGTTATCCGCGAGATTGATGAACCACTGGCTCGTGGCGCTGTTGGGATCGCCGCCGAGTTTCGCCATCGCGATCGTCGCCCGCCGGTTCGAGATCACCGGCTCATTCTGAATCGGGGCAAACGCCGGCACTTGAGACGCGAGCAGATTTCCGCTGCCGTTCGGGTGCACCGTCCCCATGAACCCGCCGGATTGAATCACAAACCCTGGCACCGAGCGGTGAAAGAAGAGCGACGCCTGCTGGTTCGTGGTGTTGTCGTGGATGAAGTAACGCCCTTCGTCCACATAGCGCAGGAAATTGGCGACGGTGATCGGCGCCGTCTCACCGTCGAGGGTGAAGTTCATCACGCCGAGCGAGGTGGTGAGCCGCACCGCCGCGGAGGCGTCGGGATCGCGAAACGCGGAGCTGAGATCGATGATCCCGACCGTCCCCTGGTAGTGCGTGGTGTTGGGGAGCTGATTGGCGACAACTGGCGCTACGTTTGGTTTGACGAGCAGCTGCGCCGCCGCGGGCGAGACGCCCAAGGCAAGTGCGGCGACGAGGAGCAGAGGAGCGGTTCGATTCATCGGCGCCATCCTTACACTAATTTGGTAAATACTGCACGCCGGAAAGCTCCTCTCGCGAGCAGCGGCCGCGGCCCGCGGTGGGGCACCTACTGTTTGATGTCGAGATAGGTCCGCGTCTGCACCTTTCGGGTACTGGGGTTCAGCTCCTCGATGCGCATCTGTTTCAGGAAGAAGCGGCCCTCGATCTTCTGCACGGAGACGACTTCGAAACGCTTGGTCAGCCGGCCGCCCCAGTCGAATCCCTCCAGCCGCAGCAAGGCGCCGCTCTGTTGCTCCACCCAGACGAACACCTTCGAATAGCTCGATTGCCGGGAGGGCGCGGTGAGCTCCAGCTTCCAGACGCGCCGCGTGTGGATATAATCCTCGCCCACCACTTTCGCGTCCTGCCAATAGAGAAACTTCAGCGCCAGGTCTTCGTAGGTGATCGCGGTGCCGCGCACCTTCTGCTCCCATTCCTTCCCGCCCACGTTGGCCGCGCCGGTGCGGGTGATTTCCTCCAGCCGCGAATCTTTGTCGCCGATCCGCAGCTGCAGCGCTTCGTCGGGATTCGTGAAGCTGTAGCGGATCACCGGCCCGCTCTGCGTGAGGCGGAATGGCACCACGCGGCCGCCTTCGCGGAGTTGCCCCTGTAGCTCGACGTTCTGTTGCGCCTGCTGCATCCGGACGGTGGCGAGAATGTCGCGCGCCGGAGGCGCCGCGCTCGCGGGAGCCAGGGCGAGAAGGGAAAGGAGGACGAGTCGTTTCAGCATGGGGCTTTAAGTTTGGTGGTTTACGCTTTAAATGAAGCCCCGAGCTGCGAAGACGCTTTCCGTAAAGCTTAACACTTCAAGCTTAAAGCTGACGTGGATCAGGCGCTTTTTCATCTCATTAACGAACAATGGACGAGCCCCGCGCTCGACTTGTTCATGGGCGCGCTCAGCGATATGAAAATCTGGCAGCCGCTGCTCGTGCTGCTGGGTCTGTCCATGCTGGTGTTTCGTGGGTTCAAAGGCCGCGCGTTTGTGTTTTGTCTCGTTTTCACAATCGGCCTGTCCGAGGCGCTGGTGGTGCGTTCCCTTAAAGCAGCCGTGGGCCGGCCGCGCCCGAAGCAGTCGCAGACGGTGCGCCTCGTGCAACTGCAAAGAGCCACGCCGAAAATCCTCACCCTCTTGCAGCAGCCGCGGGTGCACTATTCCACCACGAAAGACCTGCGCGAACCCGGCGCGGGTTCCTCATTCCCGTCGGGGCACGTGACGAATAACGTGGTCGTGGCGGTGTTCTGCACGCTCTTCTTCGGTCGCTGGGGCGCGCTCTATTTCGTCGTCGCGGCACTGATCGGCTACTCCCGGATTTATCTGGGCGCGCACTGGCCGAGCGATGTCGTGGCGACCGCTTTCATGGCGGCAGGGCTGGCGCTGCTCGCCGCCGCGTTGCTGGAGTGGTTCTGGCGACGAACCGCACCACGAGTTGCACCGGAGCTGTTCGCCCGCCACCCGCGCCTGATCGGCGCGACCGCACCATGAACATCACCCGCGCCGTTTGGCTCTTCCTGCTGGTGCTCACCGCCATCCGCCTGGCGCTGATCGGCACCACCGATCTGTCGTCGGACGAGGCGCATTACTGGATGTGGTCGGAGCGGCTGGCGCCGGGCTACTTCAGCAAGGGGCCCGGGGTGGCCTTCGCCATTTGGTCGAGCGTGGCGATGTTCGGGCCTAACGAGTTCGGCGTCCGCTTCTGGAGTCCTATCCTCGGTGCGGGCACGAGTCTGCTCCTGTTCCACCTGGCGCGGCGGCTCTTCAGCGAAACGACCGGTCTTTGGCTGGTGCTCGCCCTCAACGTCACCCCCATTTTCAACATCGGCAGCTTCGTCATGACGATCGACCCGCTCTCGATCTTCTTCTGGACGGCGGCGATGTTCACCTTCTGGCTGGCGATCGAGCGCAGCCCGCAGTTCTCGTGGTCCTGGCCGCTCACCGGGCTGATGATCGGCCTCGGTTTCCTGTGCAAATACACGAATGCGCTGGCGCTGATCTCCATCGCGCTCGTGCTCCTCTTGGTGCCGCGGCTGCGACGCGAATTCCGGAAGCCGGGGCTCCTTTCATTGCTTGGCGTTTTCGTCGTCTGCACGTTGCCGCCGATCGTGTGGAACTATTCGCACGCGTGGGCGACGCTCGGCCATCTCCGCGCCCGCGGCAGCCTCGAGGAAGCTCCCAGCTTCAATCCGCTGGAGCTGCTCTCATTTCTCGGGACGCATTTTCTTGTTTACTCGCCGCTGCTTTTTCTCGCGCTCGCGTGGGCCGTGATCGTCACCTGGCGGCGTTCCCATCAGCAGATGAAAGGCATTTTCCTGCTCTGGTTCGGCGTGCCCGTGTTCGCGCTCTATTTCGTCCTCTCGATCAACCAAGCGGCCAACCCGAACTGGGACGGGCTGGCCTTTCTCAGCCTCGGAATTCTGGCGAGTTCCTATTGGCGCGAGCGGGTGGAATCGCGGCCCCACCTGCTGCGGTGGGCGGGTGCGGCTTTGCTGATCGGGCTGCTCATGAGCGTGCTCGCGCTCAACAGCGATCTACTCCGCATCGGCGGCTCCCAGTTTCCAAAACGAGATCCAGCCGACAAAATGCGCGGCTGGAAAACTGCGTCGGCGGCGGTGGAAAAAGTGCGCGCCGACGTGGAGGCGCAGATCGGCGAACCGGTTTTCATGATTGCCGATCAACGCGATCGCGCCTCGCAGTTTGCCTTCTACTTCCGCGACAAGCGTCCGGAAGGTCCCGGGCACCCGCCGGTCTATATTATCGAGTCACAGGACATCGTGAATCAGTTCTCCTTCTGGCCGCGCTACGATGAATTTGTGGCCGCGCCGCGGCGCGTCGAGCAGGAGGAGGGCGACCTCTATACCGAGGAGGATGGGGTGAATCTTTTCGAGGGGCGCAGCGCCATCTATGTGCAGGCGAGTCTCCAGGAGGAGCCGGCGCGGAACGTCCGCGCCGCCTTCGGCTCGACGGAGCGAATCGCGGTGATCGAGGTCCGGCGCGGCGGTCGATTGCTGCGCACGCTGCAGATTTTCCTCTGCCGGAATTACCGGACGCTGCCGTTATGAACGAGCCCGCGCCCAGTCCCGCTGTCTCCGTGGTGGTGCCGCTCTATAACGAGGAGGAAAACGTCCCGCTCCTGCAGGCGGAGCTCGCGGCTGCGCTGGGCGGTTTGGATTACGAAATCATTTTCGTCGATGACGGTTCGTCTGATCAGACGGTGGCGCGCATCACGCCTGATGGGCGCGTGCGCGTTCTTCGTTTCGCGAAAAACGCCGGGCAAAGCGCCGCGATCTACGCCGGTCTGCACGCGGCGACTGGAGCGACGGTGGTGTTGCTCGATGGCGATCTCCAAAACGATCCGGCAGACATCCCAAAGCTGCTCCGCGAGGTGGAGAAGGGTGCCGATCTCGTGTGCGGCTATCGCGCTGTCCGAAAGGACACCACGGTGAAGCGCCTAACGAGTCGGATCGCAAACGCCGTCCGGAGCCGCTTCACGAAGGACGGGGTGCGCGACACCGGCTGCACCTTGAAGGCGATGCGGCGCGAATGCGTCGAGGCGCTGGTGCCGTTCAAGGGCATGCATCGCTTTATTCCGGCGTTGATCAAAGGCGCGGGCTACAAGCTGGTGGAGGTGCCGGTGAATCATCGCCCGCGGAAATTTGGCGAGAGTAAATACGGGCTCGGCAATCGCGCCGTCCGCGCCACGGTCGATATGTTCGGCGTGCGCTGGCTGCTCTCGCGGCAGCTCCATTACAAAGCGCGCGACTAGTGCTTTGTCATCTGTAAAGTGACGGCAAGACAGCGCCGGAACGGCGCGGCGGAGTGAAGCCCGGAGCAACGGTGTTCGAATCAAGGGAGTTTTTTCTTTTCTTTTACGTGGGCGCGAGTTGTGCCACCTCGGGCTCACGCGCGCCTGAACAAACGGCGGCTCCGCCGTCCAGCTGTGGGCTA
>JACCZQ010000255.1 GCA_013695905.1 Chthoniobacterales bacterium | reverse complement strand
GATCACGCCGATCGCGATGGAGAAGACGATCCGCTTCGCGATCCGTGAAGGTGGCAAGACCGTCGGCGCGGGTCGCGTCGGCGACATTTTGGATTAATATAACTTCCTCTTCCTCTTCGTTTGCTCTCCGGGGCAGACGGAAGAGGAAAGAGAGGAAGATCGAAAAGGAAGAGAAATACGCCAGTAGCTCAATTGGTAGAGTTGCGGTCTCCAAAACCGTCGGTTGGGGGTTCGAGTCCCTCCTGGCGTGGTTCCCGAAGGAGCCACGGGTGATCCGCTCAGAAACATTTTTCGCCGTCAAAACCGCTACCGCATTTAGTCTCCCGCTGCTCACCCCCGCCTCCCCGCCATGATCGCCAAAACCAAGAACTTCGTGAACGAAGTGAAAGTGGAGTTGCAGAAAGCGTCGTGGCCGTGGGATCCCAAAGAGAAGGGGATGAAACGCTATAAGGAGCTGACCGATTCCACCATCGTCGTCATTATCGCGATGCTGCTGCTCGGTGGATACGTCTCCCTGTTTGATTTTGTAATCGTGAACGTGATCCAGTTTTTCACCCGCCTGGTCTAAGTATGCCCTCCGTCCTCGCGCCCAAAGATCAATGGTATGTGGTGCACGTCCTCTCCGGACAGGAGAACAAGGTGCGCGATAACATCGCGAAGCGCGTGAAAACCGAGGAGATGAGCGACGTCATCTTCGAGGTGCTGGTGCCGACAGAGCGCGTCTCCGAGATTAAGCGCGGCAAGAAGAGCGAAACGACCCGCAAGTTTTTCCCCGGTTACCTGATCGCGAACATGCACCTCCTCGACGAGGAGAATCAGCTCGTCGGTCGCACCTGGTACTTCATTCGCGAGACGCCGGGAGTGATTGGGTTTGCCGGACCGAAAGACAAGCCGATCCCGATGCGGCAGTCGGAAGTGGACAACATGCTGGCGCAAATGCGCGAGCGTGAAGAGAACGTGAAGCCGAAAGTCAGCTTCGAAGTTGGCGAAACGGTCAAGGTCGCCGACGGCCCGTTCCAGAACCAGAACGGCATCGTCGAAGAAATCGATCCTGCGCGCGGCAAGCTCCGCGTCTCGGTTACCATTTTCGGCCGGGCCACACCGGTGGAACTCGAATATTGGCAGGTCGAGCGCGGATAAATCCCAGAGGGTTCAGAGTTCAGGTTTCAGGGTTCAGAAGAGGAGCCGCTGACCTGAACCCGGAACCCTGAAACCTGAACCCTTTTACATATGGCCAAAGAAATCGTCGCTCACATCAAACTGCAGATCCCCGCCGGACAAGCGAACCCGGCCCCTCCTGTCGGCACCGCGCTCGGACCTCGGGGCGTCAACATCATGGGCTTCTGCAAAGAGTTTAACGCCGCCACGCAGAAGCAGGCCGGCGACATTCTGCCGGTGGTGATCACCGTCTATAAAGACAAGTCGTTCACCTTCATCACGAAAAGCCCGCCAGCTGCCATTCTGCTGAAGAAAGCCGCGAACATCGCTGCCGGTTCGAAAGAGCCGAACAAGACGAAAGTTGGCAAAGTGACGCGCAAGCAGGTCATGGAGATCGTGAAAACGAAGGGCAAAGACCTGAATTCTCGCGACGACGAAGCCGGCTTCAAGATCATCGCCGGCACCGCCCGCCAGATGGGCCTCGAGATCGTCGACTAGACTCTTTCCGAGAAATGTCTCGTAGCGTGCGCAACACCGCACGCCCAAGAGGTCTAATGGCAAACATCGCTCCATTAGAGCGGTCGACCGCTGCTGACCGCCAGCTTCACTGACTGGCTGGAGCCGCCGATGTAGTAGAGCGAAACGTCACCTGCTGCGTAAACGGGGTAGAGCGTGTAGGGCACTCCTTCCACGACGACCGGGTGGCGGCGGTCGATGCGTAGCCCTCGGGTGAAGGAGTGATCCATGACCGAGACGTAATTGCGTCGGTCGAAAATGGTGGTGCTGTCCTCCGCCCGACCGGTGCCGAGGTAGGTGGCGACAAGGGTTCCGCTGCGGACCTGGTCGATAATCACCGCGTGCTCGCGGCCGTCGTCGAGCCGGGTCGGCGCGTGGAAGGCGAACTCGTAGTGCGGGCCGCCCCACTGGCTCAGGTTGACCGGGTGACCGGGCGAGACTTCGAAGACATGGATGTCGTCGCGGGCGGCAGCGGTGTGGCCGCTCGAGGCGGTGCGGCGTTTGTCCGGACGTTCCGCCGTGCGGGATTGGTCGCGGCGGGCTTCGAACGCAGCAGCGTCGCCTTGTGCCATCATGATGCTGGAGGCGCAAGGCCTGGATGAGTGATTCCGTCGCGCCTTGCGCTTTCAGGGTGTTCTCCTGCTGCGGGGTGAGCGGGCGCACCAGTTTGCGCTCGGTGGCTTGCCGAATGATGGCCGGTTCACTCTCTCGCGAGCGGACGAGCAGCGATATCTCGGAGTAATCGATCGGTTCCGCGTCAGCGGCGGCTGAAAATCCGAGGCAGAGGAGGGATGCGAGCGTGGCGAGGCGGAAGAAGCGGGCTCTCAGGAGAGGTTTATCAGTTCGGATTGCGTTTTGACAACGCAGGAAATGCCGCTACTTTCCACGTCCCGCAGCCGGGGATCTGAGCCAGACGGTGCAGAATCCGGCGCAATCAGCAGGAGAGCGGAAGCTCGTTGGGACTGCACACAATTATGCCAATCAATCGCAGTAAACGTTATCTCGCGGCCGCCGAGCAGGTGGACCGCAACAAGTCCTACAACCTGCCCGAGGCCATCTCGACGCTGAAGAAGCTCACCCCGCCGAAGTTCGACCAGACGGTGACGGTGTCGTTCCGGCTCGGAGTTGATCCCAAGCAGTCCGACCAGATGGTGCGCGGCACCTGCCCGCTTCCGCACGGCAGCGGCAAACAGGTGCGGGTGCTGGTGTTCGCCGAAGGCGACGCGGCGCGTGCGGCGAAGGAAGCGGGTGCGGAGTACGTCGGCTACAAAGACATGATCCAGAAGTGCCAGGAAGGCTTCCAGGATTTCGATGTCGCGGTGGCGACGCCGGCAGCCATGGCGGAAGTCCGCAAGCTCGGCAAGGTACTCGGTCCCCGCGGTCTGATGCCGAACCCAAAAACCGGCACGGTGACGGACGACACCGCAAACGCAGTGCGTGAGGTGAAAGCCGGCCGCGTCGAGTTTAAGCTCGATAAGAATGGCAACATCGCGGTGCCGGTCGGAAAATTTTCGTTCGACGAAGCGCAGCTGGTGGAGAATGGCACGGCGGTCATCGAGGCGGTGGTGCGCGCCCGGCCGGCCACAGCAAAAGGCCGGTTCGTGGAAGGCATGGCGATCAGCGCGACGATGTCGCCTGGCATCAAGGTCGATCCCTCGCCGTATCTCAGCATCTAAGCGGCGCCGCGGACACTCTAACTCTTAAATTTGCTCCACTAAAATGAGACCAGAAAAAGCAGGCATCGTAAACGATCTCTCGGAAAAGCTGAATCGCTCACCCTTCATGCTGGTGACTGATTACCAGCGGATGAAGGTCGAACAATTCGGCGAGCTGCGGAACCGGCTCTCGCCGGCGGGCGCGGAAATCCGCGTGGTGAAGAACAGCTTCCTCAAGCGCGCCATGGCCGACAGCGGTTTGCCGGATGTGGGGGATCAGCTCACCGGTCAGACGGCGGTCGTGCTGGGTGAGGCAGACGTCGCTCCGATTGCGAAGATCCTAAAAACTTTTGCGGCGGAATTTAAGATCGCGGCGCTGAAGGTCGGCGTCGTGGACAAGGCCGTGCTCTCCACCGCGGACGTCGAGGCGCTGGCCGAGCTGCCGTCGCGCGAGGTAATGCTGTCGCAGCTGCTCGGTTTGCTGCTTTCGCCGATGAGCGGGTTGGCCCGCCTCCTGAACGAGCCCGGTGCTTCGCTCGCCCGCCTCTTGCAGGCCAAGGCAGACAAGGAAGGTGGCGCTCCCGCCGAAGCCGCCGCGTAAGAATTTATTGAATCATGACAAATTTCGCCCGGCGGCAGTTCGCCGGGTGAGCAACCAAAAGCAACTTGTCCGAGCCGACGGCTGTCGGTTTTAATTTCCCGGAGGCTTCCGGGGGCGGCGAACAGAGGAAAAACAAAATGGCAGATACAAACGCATTAGTAGATCAACTCAGCGGCCTGACCGTGCTCGAGATCGCCGGGTTGGTAAAACAGCTTGAAGAGAAATGGGGCGTCAGCGCAGCGGCTCCAGTCGCAGCGGCAGCACCCGCGGGCGGCGGCGCAGCAGCTCCGGCGGCGGAGGAAAAGACGGCTTTCGACGTCATCCTCGCCGAGATGGGCTCCAACAAGATCGGCGTCATCAAGGAAGTGCGCGGCGCAGTGCCCGGACTCGGCCTGGCGGAAGCCAAGGCTCTCGTCGAGGGCGCTCCCAAGATGCTCAAAGAGGGCGTGACCAAAGAAGAAGCCGAAGAGATCAAAAAGAAGATCGAAGCGGCCGGCGCGAAGGTCGAAATCAAGTAATCCAACTTTCACAACGCAGCGGCGCGCGAGAAATTTTCTTGCGCGCCGTTCGTGTCTGTGGCAAACATCTCTCTCGTTAGAAGTAATCGAATTTATTTTTAGCCCGCCCCAAGACGGAAAAATCCAGGACTGGCACCGGGGCAGCAGTGGTCGATTTGACACACAGCTGCACCGATGCCAGTTTTGTCGTCTTCGCATCCGGTCGATGCGATAACCCCAAAACCTCCACGGCCGGGGTGCCGTTGAGACCCACGATCAGGTTTCATTTATGCCAGAACGCACCGCAGAACGTATCTACTTCGGAACCATCAAGGAAGGCGTCGAGCCGCCAAACCTGATCGAAGTTCAGCTCAACTCCTACGTCGATTTTCTCCAGAAAGACGTGCCCGCTTCAAAGCGGAAGAACTCCGGCCTCCAGGCTGTGTTCAAGGAAGTTTTCCCCATTGAAAGCTACGATGAGAAAGCGACGCTCGATTTCTCCCATTACGAGATCGGCGAGCCGAAGCTGAGCGCCCTCGAAGCGCAGCGCGAAGGGCAGACATTTAGCGCGCCGCTTCATGTCACTTTCCAGCTCCGCGAGGAGAAGGGAACGAAGGAAGAAAAAGTTTACATGGGCGAGATCCCGCTCATGACCCCGCAGGGCACATTTGTGATCAATGGCGCCGAGCGCGTCGTCGTTTCGCAGCTGCACCGCTCGCCGGGCATTGCCTTTGAGTCGAGCATCCATCTCAACGGCAAGGTGCTCTACAGCTTCCGGATCATTCCGGATCGCGGCTCCTGGATCGAGGTGCAGTTCGACACCAGCGATCTGCTCTACATTTATCTCGACCGCCGCAAACGCCGCCGGAAATTCCTCGCGACCACGTTCCTGCGCGCCCTCGGCTACGGTTCCGACGAAGAGGTCATCAATCTTTTCTACAACATCGAGACGCTGAAGCTCAGCGAGAAGCTGGGTGAAGAGGAACTGGCCACCAAGGTGCTGATCGCCGACGTCCTCGACGGCGAAGCCACGGTCGCGCGCGCTTTCGAGC
>JACCZQ010000234.1 GCA_013695905.1 Chthoniobacterales bacterium | reverse complement strand
GTGTTGATCCGTCGCTTCGAGATACATGTCGGCTGGATCGCGTAAGGCTGGATGCCGGCCGCAGACGGCGCGGTGCGAAACCCCGGAGTCGATCCAGACGTCGATGGTGTCGTTGCGGTGGGTCGTTCCTTCGGGTAACCCGAGTTCGCGCGCGAGTTCTTCGTTGCTCAATTCAAACCAGACGTTCGAGCCGCGCTCCTCCACCAGGTCGGCGAGCTTGCGAATAGCTGCGGGATCGAGAATGGCGTCGCCTTCGGGCGTGTAGAAGGCCGGCAACGGGACGCCCCAGCTTCGTTGACGGGAGATCACCCAATCGGGCCGCGATTCCACGGTGCCGGAAATGCGCGCCTCGCCCCACGGCGGCAGCCAGGTGACTTCTTTGATGGCATCGAGTGCTTTGCCGCGGAGCGCATCGATGCGAATGAAGAATTGCTTTACCGCGCGGAAGACAATCGGGGTCTTGGAGCGCCAGCAATAAGGATAGGAATGCTGATACTTCTCGTCATGCACGAGCATGCCGCGGTCCTTTAGGAGCGCGACGATGTCGGCGTTCGCGTCGAAGACGTACTTGCCGACCAGCTCCGGTACGCCGGCTTCTTCGGTGAGCAGGCCGCGATCATCCACCGGCGACAGGATCGGGAGCCCGTTTTTTCGACCGAGCGCGTAATCGTCTTCGCCGTGCCCCGGTGCAATGTGGACGCAGCCGGTGCCGGTCTCCATCGTGACGAAGTCGGCGGTGAGCACGATAGCGGTCCGCGGCAGAAACGGGTGCTGCGCACCGATGCCTTCGATCTTCGTGCCAGGAAAGGTGTGCGTGGGCTCCCCGACCGGGTCCCAGCCGGTGGCGGCACAGAATTTCTCCACCAGCGAAGCTGCCAGGATGAAGGTAGCGCGAGTTTCCAACTCGCTCTCTGCAGACTGCAAGCTGGAAGCTTGCGCTACTTTCCGGAATTTGCGCACCTCGTAAAGCTCCTTCGGGTGCACGGCGATGGCGAGATTCGCCGGCAGCGTCCACGGCGTGGTGGTCCAGATAACGATGCTGGCCTGGCCGGCGAACTCACCCGTTGCCACCGGAAACTTCACGTAAACGGCAGTGTCTTCGCGATCAGTGTATTCCACCTCCGCGACGGCGAGCGCGGTTTGCGCGCCGGTGCTCCAGAAGACCGATTTCTTGCTCTCGTAAACGAGGTCGTTCTCCACCAGCACGGCGAAGACGCGCAGGATCTCCGCTTCGTAGGCCGGATCGAGCGTGAGATACGGCCGCTCCCAATCGCCCAGCACCCCGAGGCGTTTGAATTGGCCCCGCTGGATATCGACAAACTTCCGCGCGAATTCCTCGCTCCGTTTCCGCACCTCCAGCGGCGAGAGACCGCGTGTCTCCTTCACCACCTTGAACTCGATCGGCAACCCGTGACAATCCCATCCCGGCACATACGGCGCCCGAAAGCCGGCCATCGTCTTCGATTTCACCACCAGATCCTTCAGGATCTTGTTCAGCGCGGTGCCCATGTGGACATCGCCATTCGCAAACGGCGGCCCATCATGCAGCACGAACAACTCGGCACCCGCGCGCGCCTTTTGGATCTGCTCGTAGAGCCTCGTCTCCTCCCACGTCTTCAGGATCTCCGGCTCCCGTGTCGTCAGGTTCGCCTTCATCGGGAAAGCGGTCTGCGGCAGGTTGAGCGTCTCTTTGTAATTCTGAGCCATGGCGGGAGCGGCGACGCTACCACTGAAATCGAGGAGCCGAAAGAGATGGCGTGGGGGACGAGCGCTTCAGCTGCTGCGATCGCATGGCCGGAAAAAGCAGCGGCGCGCTCCCCTTGCCAGAGAGCGCGCCGCGTAATTTAAAGACGGCTTCGTCTACTGCTTGCTCGAACCTGCGGTCGGCAACCCCCCGCCGGACAGGCTCTTCGCGATGCTGACATCGGTCGCGTTGACACTGCCGCTGGTGTTCAGGTCGTTGCGGAAGTTCAGGCTATCGACGTTCTGGCCGGAGAACGACTTCACCTGTCCGAGGTCGGCGGCGGTGACCGTGCCGGTGCTGTTCACGTCACCCGCGAGGAAGCTTACCCTCACCGTCGTGTCGGCGAGCGTCTGCGCGCCGGTGTCGGTGACGTTTTGCAATGACACCGTCACCGTCTGCGCGTCCGCGACGCCGGTGAGGTTGATAGTCATCGTGCTGCCATTGATCGTGGGGCTGCCAGAGACACTGCCGGTGCCTCCGGTCACGGTTGCGTTCCCTGAGGAAAGCTGGCGGTTGAACGTCACGATCAGCGTGTGGCTACCGTTAGCGCCGGCGAGGCGGGGTTCAATGCCCGGGGTGCCGCCCATCAGCGGAAGCTCTACATCGAAGGGGCCGTGGACACCGTGATCCTTGCGCGAGACAGCGCTCGAGAGAGCGAAGACCGCAGAGGGAGTGATGGTGAAGTTCGTGTCCGAGATATCGAAGTAGATGTTGTTGACGGCGGAGACCCTGATCCGCGCCTGCGCCGTGGAGACGTCCGGCAGGGCGACGAGAGCGGAGCCATTATTCGGGACACTCTGCGCGAGCACGTGCGGGAACGTCAGACCGCCATCAGTGGAAAGAGCGATCAAGACGTTCGCCGCCGGGCCGCTTGGCACCCAGGTGACATTCATGTTGGTCAGCGCGGGGACCGAGATGCCGGTGTTTGGCGCAGTCACGGCAAACGGGGTGGCCGTGCCATCGATGGTGACCAGCGAGGTGGCGGTATTCACCGCGCCGCCTCCGGCGCGATTATCACGGGCGATGACCTGGAAGGTCATGGTGCGCGAGATGGCGGGCAGCAGTTCCCCCGTCAGGAATGAGCCAGTCGTGGCAGGTGGCACATTTGCGTTATTCAGGATGTAGGCAAGCGACGGGAAGAAACGGGTGCCGCTCGTGGTGGGCAGATACGGCCGGAAAATCGGCTTCGCGCCGTCGGCATCGGTATTCGGAACAGCAGAAGTCTGCGCCCCCAGGTCGTACTCCTGCCAATCGTAGGTGAGCTGGTCACCATCTGGATCGTTTCCGACAGCCGTGAGGTAGAAAGGCGTCTGCCGCGGGATCGTGAAGTTCCCGGGACCGACCACGGAGGGAATGGAGTTATTCGTGGGCGTCGCGACCGCGCAGGTGTTGCCGGTGCTCGTCTGGCTGTAAGCGACGATGACTTCGATGCTCTTCACATGGAAGGTATCGATGCTATTCGCGGAGAGGTTCTGGTTTCCGCAGATACCCGCGTAAGCCATGATGGTGATGCCGCTTCCCGGCTCATAAGCTGACGCGGCGGAACGATTGCCGCCGGCGCAGTTCCCGGAGCCGCCGTTAAAGGTGTGGTTAGCGCCCCACTGGTGGCCCATCTCGTGCGCCACGTAATCGATCGCGAAGGGGTCGCCGACAGGATTCGGAAGGCCGGTGACGCCACGCGCCTTACTCGTGCCGCAGGGGCCATTCAATGTCGCCACGCCGCCGCCGCCGGTGCTGAAGACGTGGCCGATGTCGTAGTTGGCCGTGCCGATGCGTGCGTTCAGCGCGGTGGTGTTCTGGGTGAGCATCGTGCTGCCATTGTTGTTCGTGTAGGGGTCGTTGTTGGCGTTGCACGGTTCATTCAGCAGCGTGCCGCAGGTGTTGTTGTCGCCGGCGAAGGTGATCACGTCGTTGTTCGCGATCATGACCATGCGCAGGGTGACGTCGCGCTCGTAAACACCGTTCACGCGGTTCATGATGAGCACTTTCGCGGCGAGCGTGCCGGCGATGGTGTTGTTACCGACGGCGACGGCGTATTCGTTCGTGCTGGCGAGCGCGAGGCGGTAGGTGCGCAGCGTTGCACCTGTGGCGACGGCAGGAGCGGCGTTGTTGGCCTGGTCAGGGATCGTCGTCTCCTCGTCCACCACATCGCAGCGGAAACCTTCCGTCACGTTCGCGGCGTCGCGTTTGAAATAGGTGATGTATTCGTCCGTGTTCCCGTGCGCATACGGGTCGATCATCACGGTGCCGGACGGGGCGAGGATCATCGCATGGAAGCCATTCGGCAGCCAATCGAAGCGCACGGTGGCGGTAGGATCATCCACGCCCTGGCCGCGGTAGGTGTGCTG
>JACCZQ010000229.1 GCA_013695905.1 Chthoniobacterales bacterium | reverse complement strand
GCTCGATGACCTGCAGGAACAAATTCGCGCCCGCGCCCGACGAGCAGTCAGTGAAATCCGCCGCCAGGCTGCGCAACGTGGAACAGACAAGCTGACGGCCGCGGACATCGACGCGGAGATCAGCGCCGCACGTAAAGCTCGGCCGAGATCGTGAAGGAAGTCCAGAGCTGGATCCTCGACACGAACGTCTTCGTCTCAGGCCTGCTCAATCCGGCAGGTTATCCGGGCCGGCTGCTTGACGCCGTGTTAGCTGGTGCGCTGCGGCTCACGTATGCCGACCGCATTGCGCACGAGTATCGCGAGGTGCTGGCGTGTCCGAAATTCGGCCTCCCGCCAGAACTGCTGGAGACAGTGCTGCATGAATTGCGAAACCAGGATGCCGTCGCCGCGCTGCCGCAGGCCGCGGAGTTGCCTGATCCTGATGATCTGCCGTTTCTGGAGGTGGCAGCTTAGCGACCGATCGCGTCCTCGTGACAGGCAATCTCAAGCACTACCCGCAGAAGCTGCGCGGTGACGTTGTGATCCTGTCTCCAAAGGAGGCGTGGGAGCGGCTAACGTCGCTGTGATCGAGTCGTGCCGAGGTATTCAGTCGCAGCAGAGGTGTTTTCGGAAGAACGCCTGTGGAAAGTAAGTTCTCACGCTCTGCGTTAGATGACTTCACTTGTCGAGAACCCTTCCAAGGATATTGCCGCGCGGTAGCGAGCCCCACGCTCGACTGTCGTAGGCAGCCAGCGGGTTGTCTCCGACGACGTAATAGCAGTCTTTCGGCACTGTATAGGGATGAATGGTAGGCCCAGCGTCGGAGGAGGAGGGCTGGGAACCAAGATCTTTGAAATAGATGGCCGCAATCTGCGGAGGCGGCACCAATAGGGTGCCGTCTATGAGAATGTGTCCGTCGGAGAAAGAGATCTTCTCTCCAGGCAGCGCCACGATGCGCATCACCCAAACGACATCTTTCAAGTCGGCGGCCTTCGGATGAACGACAACCACATCCCAACGCCTGGGAGGGTGGAGGGCATAAGCCCAAATGTCTGCAGTGACTCGGTCGCCCCGCCGAAACGTGGGCTCCATCGACTCTCCGGGTACCGTGAAAGCCCGCCGATTGCAGCCAACCAGGCCTATAACAACTGCACACATGGCAACGAAAGAAATGCGCGCGGTCATCTAACGAGACCAAGATCAGCCACCGCTGGCGAGGGCGCGCGTGGCGGCGGGTGAAGAGGTTTGAGTCATGGAAAGCTTGGGCGTATGTCGGCCAATGTCGGCCAGCGGTTGGCTGCATCGTTTGGTTTAGGTCATTTTATGTTCTGTGATGAGCGCATATAAGGCCTTTGTATCGGGAGCAGCACGTCTAACTTCTCCGATGACGACTTGAGCGCGGGCGAGCGCATAGCTGTGCAGGTGCGTAGCAGAATCGTGCCATCGGCCAGAAATGAACTCAGTCCACGGCCGCGCGTCGGCCATAAATGTAATCGGCCAGTCCTCGACGTGCACCTCAACTATGTCCTCGTCCAAGGCCGCGTAGACCGTCCCAGGATATGGTAAAGCCATGCCCAAAAACCACCCATCGCCGAAGGCGAGGATCGGCCAGCCCTCGCGTGAATACTGCTCCAGCCGCTGGCGGTAGTAAGCTGAACAGAACTCGTGCCGATCGGGCCAGTCTTGAAGGCAATCGATGTGAATCGGCGCGTCTCCGAAGCGCCAAAGCCGATGCTCCGGCGGAAAAGCAGACCCGGACGTAGCGAGAAATGGTACGGAGACGAACCCGCGCCGGCCCGGCACTTCGAACCAGAGATGTTCGGTGAGCGATTTCGTACGGTCTGGGCCCAAAGGGCCGGCATGATGTTACGTGTCTTTTGGTTTGATCTTGCCGGTTAGCAAAAGCTGCAGCTCGTCACCCAACTGCAACTCGCCGGCCCACTGGCGGAGGTAATCTTTGTCCAGCGCGACCGCTTGCACGGCAACGACGCCGGCAGCGTCCCCAAGTTGTCGATCGGAAGGCGAGATTCGATTCCAAAGGAGCTTGTGCAGAATCACATCCTCGGCGGTCGAGATCCAGGCGGGCTCGCCGAAGAGCGTGACCTGAACGCGACGTCGCAGCATCTCCTGATCAAATGGCTCAGTCCCAGCCAGCCAGAAGTCCACCTTCAGCGCCGAACGCGTATCGATGGCGTTGAACTGGTGCGGCGGTTCATAGACGGCGCGGACCGCGGCTTCTTCGATGTAGAAATCGCCGCTGAATTCCTGAACGATGCGGGGCACCGCGGTCGCAGGGAGTTGCACGACAAAATCCAAATCATGCGTCGTGCGCGGAATGCCCCAGTAGTTACTCGCCATCGAGCCGGTGAGGTAATAGATCACGCCGGTCCGGTTCAAACGGCGCAAGCAATCCACCAGCAGTTCGCGCTCGTTCATCCGGCGCGGGCCAGTTCGAGGCGGCGGCGGAGCAATCGCTCGACCTCGGCGGGGTCGGCTCCGGGATGTCCGTGGCGAATGCCTTCGCGCGCGATGTCGCACGACATCTCGTGTAAACCGAGTGCGATCGACAAACGTTCTTCGCCCGTCATCTGGCGATAACGTTCGATCTGCTGGTCGAGGGCAGCGCTGGCGTTCATCCGTCTCTTATTTAATGCAGATGCCGAGCTCTGACAATCGGCCGGCTTTTCGGAAACACGGATCGCGGAAGAAAGCCGACGGGAATGTGATACGCGGTCGCGCCGAGACGCTGCCGTAACGGATGCGCAGGCGGCCGGGCTTTCAAACGCTGACATTTTTTTTGTGCGGCGGTAGGCGCGTGGCAGAGCCATCCTCCTTCGCAGTGCTACGGCGCGATAAAAGTTTCTTCGGCCACACTTCATAGTCATGGTGCAGGAAGGCCAAGACGCCAAAGCAGTCTTCGCTTTCTCCGAATCAGGGGTCGAGCGGACCAGGTGGGCGGAGACAGGCGGTAGGCCCGAAAGCGAGACCGCCGCACCAGTCGGCGTTCATCTCCTGATCCATTCTGCCTCGATGCCTCGCACGGACAGCATGTCACTGGCCAGCCTGGCGACCGCGTCCTCGCGGAAGGAAAACCAGCGATCCCGCACCGCGAGATCGCCGTGGACCACGTCCTTAAAGCGTCGAAATGGCTTGGTGCGTGAGAGCGCATCGCGCAGCGCATCCTTCACCTTCGATTCCGGCAGCGCCGCGGCGAAGTCTTCCATGATGCGAAAGCTCTCGAAAGGCATCTAACATCTAAGCATCTAAAGCATCTAAGTAACATCTAAGGGGTCGTATCAGAGCATCTAAGTCTAAGAGAGTCTAAAGTCCATCTAAGCATCTAAGGAAAGCATCTAAGGGGTCGAAAAGCATCTAAGGGGTCGCATCTAAATATTTTGACATTGTATCAGCACGTCATGCAATTCCTTGCGCCGCTGTCGGTCTGATTCCAGCCGCCGGATGCGCTGCGCCACCGCCGCATAATCCATTCCGCCAAAGAGTTCGCCAATCTCCCGCAGCGTCAAACCGCAGAGCTGCCACACGGCCCACATTGCCACACTCCGCGCCCGCAGACCATACGCTCTGCCCTGAAGCAGACGGACGGCAGGCACACCATACTTCTTTGCCACCACCGCCACTACAGCTCCGGGCGACGGACCAGCCGTGGCCTTCCGCAACGCCTTCACTTCACGCCGACCTTCTCGCCGCGCTTGCATTCGGTCTTTGATCGTCTGCAGAAACTCCTCGCTTCCGAGGACTGCCTGCCATTGCGCCGCTTCTGCGGGATTCTCGATCTCGCGCAGGAGCCCTTCTTCGACAAACCGCCGATACTGCACTCTCGTGGCCTGGCCAGTTCGTGCCTGAAATTCCCCAAACACAAGATCCTCCGTGACGAAACTCGCCTGTCTCGCCACCCCGGCATAACCACGATAGCTGCTCCACGAATACGCCCGCAGTCGTTCCCGCCGCTCCTGCGGAGTGCCCGCGCCACGGCGGCTGCCGCGCACCGGGTTTAGATGAAGATAACGGCTCAACTCCAGAAGATAACTCCCGGGTTCCACCAGCAAACTTTTGTAACGCCCTTGGAAAAGGTGCCCGACAGCGCTGTGACGGCGATTAAACCGGACGGTATACGCCACCAGAAGCCAGTGCATCCATCGTGCCAGGTTCGCCCGGCTCGTCCGGGCAATCAGGTGGAAGTGATTGGTCAGCAAAACGTAAGCGTGCAACTCCACTGCGTAGCGCGCGAGTGACACTGTGAGCAGATCGATGAAATCCTGCCGGTCCTGGTCGCCAGCAAAGATCCGGTCGCGCCGATTGCCGCGTGCAGTGATGTGATAGAGCGCTCCCTCGTACTCAATCCGCAGCGCACGCGCCATTGGCCAAGCGTGAGCCACCGCTAAACATTGTCAAAACGTTTAGACACGACCCCGTTACACCCCGTTGGTTTTGATGTGTTCGGGCAAAAGATGCGCGAGATCTCCGCAAAGCCTTTGGAACTTGTGCTTACGAACGAAGTCGCGCCGGAGCTTTGCTGCGTACCCGCCGAAATGCTGAATGTTAGCAATGTATGCGGCGTAAGTGGCTTCGGCATCACCAGCACGAACTCTTTGAATGTCAGTCAGCCATCTGCCGAGAAACCCGCGAAAGTCATTGCGACGCTCAATGCGCCCGCTACTCAGGGTGAGCCGATAGGTGACAAAAGCGGTCAAAACGCCAGAAGTGAGCATTCCGTAGAGAAACGATGGAAGATCAGTTGGCATTGGTTGTAAGGCGCACGAGACCTAACGAGACACAAGATCAGCTGCCGCGAGCCCTCTGCGCATCCCACGCAGCATACGCTCACGACGGCAGACACGCCCAGCGTAAATCGCAGGCTTGCTCGCGGTCAGATGCATCGCCTGGTTAGGACGTTTGTGAGAAATATGCAATGGCGTCTTCAATCGTCTTTAGCTCCGGGACATGGCTCTCGAAATCACGGGTGCGGGCGAGGACATCCAAGGGCAACCGGCTGTCTCGTGCGGTAGTGGGAACGATCTCGAAAGCGTTGGCGCTCCATTTGGGCGAGGAGTCGTCGAGGATATTCGCAACGTAACGCAAGC
>JACCZQ010000202.1 GCA_013695905.1 Chthoniobacterales bacterium | reverse complement strand
GCGCAGGTGGAAGCCGGCCGCGGCCCGACTGCGACCGTCATTGTGCAGATGGGCACGTTGAAGTTTGGCGATCCGTTTATCTGCGGCGATTTCGGCGGCAAGGTGAAGTCGCTCGTCGACGATCGCGGTAAAATCATCAAGGAAGCCGGACCGTCCACACCTGTGAAGGTGCTGGGATTCACTGGCCTTCCGCACGCTGGCGACGAGTTCCTCGTGATGGAATCGGAACGCGACGCGAAGATGCTAAGCGAGGAGCGCCTGCAAGCGAAACGCGCGGAGAAGCTCAGCACCCCACAGCGTGCCACGCTCGAGACATTGCTCGAAGCCGCCGACGGCAAGAAATACCTGCGCATCGTCCTCAAGTGCGACGCGCAAGGTTCGCTGGAGGCGCTCACCGGCGCGCTCGGCCAGATCGAAAGCAAGAAGATCGACCTGGAGATTATCCACTCCGGCGTCGGTCCGATCTCCGAAAACGACATCCTGCTGGCCAGCGCCTCGAATGCGGTCGTCGTCGGCTTCAACATCAAAGTCGAATCGATGGCCGTGAACGTCGCCAAGCGCGAAGGCGTGCAGGTGAAGCTCTACAGCATCATCTACGAGTTGATCGACCAGATTAAGGAATCAATGGCCGGGTTGCTCGATCCGGAGCACCGCGAAACCGTCATCGGCCATGCCGAGGTCAAGCAGGTGTTCAAGCTCAGCCGCGGCATTGTCGCCGGTAGCCTTGTCACCGATGGCCGCATCTCCCGCACCGCACGTGCGCGAGTCTTGCGCCGCCGCCAGCCGGTTTACGACGGCGGTCTCTCCACGCTCCGCCGTTTCCAGGACGACGTGAAGGAAGTGCGGGTCGGCCTCGAGTGCGGTATCAAGCTCGGCGACTTCAACGAATATCAGGTCGGCGACATCATCGAGTGCTACAACCTCGAGCAGGTCGCGCAGAAGCTGTAGCGCGAGCCGCCGCTCGCGAGATCCCTCCGGGCAAGCTGGAAGCTTGCTCTACCTTCCATGAAACACCGACTCCTCCGCGTGAACGAACTGGTCAAGCGCGAGCTCAGCCGAATCGTGACGCGTGATCTCGATTTCGATGGTCTTCTCGTGACCATCAATCAGGTGAACGTCACGCCCGATCTCCGCAGCGGCCACGTCTTCGTGAGCGTCCTCGGCAAAGGCAGCCCCGCAGGTGTTATCCAAAAGCTGGAGGCGAACCGCACCATCCTCCAGGCAGAGATGGCGAAGACGGTGGTTTTGAAATACACGCCACACCTCGTCTTTCACCTCGACGACTCCATCGAACGCGGCACGCGCGTTTTCAAGATCCTGGAGGAGATCGCTCCCCCGGCCGAGCCCGATGAGCACTGAAGGTAGCGCAAGCTTCCAGCTTGCAGACAACCCCGGCAGCAAGCGGGAAGCGACCTTCCCAGAAATCGCCGCTGCCTTGCGCAAGGCGCAGACGATTGTCGTCCTGAGCCATGTCCGGCCCGATGGCGATGCCTATGGCAGCCAGCTCGCCATGGCGCTTTCGCTGCGGGAGCTCGGCAAGGACGTCACCGTCTGGAACGAAGACGGCATGCTGGAGAAATACAGCTTCATGCCCGGCTCCGACTTGCTGCAGCGGCCACCCGCGGAGTCGCAGACGTTCGATCTCGGCGTTGCGCTGGATACCGCGATTCAGACGCGACTCGGCACCGCCGGGGAAGCGGCGCACGCCCCGAAGTGGGTAAATATCGATCATCATCCGACGAACCCCCGCTACGGCGACTACGTTTACATCGATCCGACCGCGCCAGCGACCGGAGAGATCCTGTTCGAACTCCTGTCGGCGGAGAGGTTGCCGATCAATCGCGACATTGCCGAGAACCTCTTCGTCGCCATCTCCACCGATACCGGCTCTTTCCAGTACCCAAACACCACCGCTCGCACCTTTGAGATTGGTGCGAAGCTGCTGCAGTGCGGCGTCGAGGTGGGTCGCGTGAGCCAGCTGCTCTATGAAACCTACCCGCGCCGCCGCGTCGAGCTGCTGCGTGAGCTACTCGGCACGATGCGTTTTGAAGCCGAGGGGCAGGTGGCGAGTTTCAGCCTCCGCCTGGCCGTGGCGAAGTCACTTGGCGTGGTGCCGGAGGATAACGAAGGCTTGATCGATCATCTCCGCGCCATCCAAGGTGTGGTCGTGGCAGTGTTTTTCGAAGAGCTCCTCGAGGGCAAGGTGCGGGTGAGCATGCGCTCGAAATCCGACGCGGCCGACGTGGCGGCGATCTGCCAGCAATTCGGCGGCGGCGGTCACAAACTGGCGGCGGGAGCGCGTGTCCGCGGCACGTTGCGCGAAGTGGAAGAGCGGGTGCTTGGCGCCATCAATGAAGTCGTCGCAGCCGCCGGTGCCGGCGTTAAATAAGTTACTCGTTAAACCACGACGCGCTCTCGCCTTTTAACCATTTAACTCTTCTAACTCATTTAACTTTCTAACCACCATGTCATTGACGGCCACTCCTGACGGCGTTCTGCTGGTCGATAAAGCGCCGGGCATGACGTCGCACGACGTCGTCGCCCTCGTCCGACGCCAGCTTCAAATCAAAAAGGTCGGCCACTGCGGCACGCTCGATCCCATTGCCACCGGTCTGCTCCTGCTCACGCTCGGCCGCGGCACGAAAATCCAGGATCTCCTCATGAGCGAGGACAAGGAGTATGCCGGCACATTGACGTTGGGAGCGACGACCGACACGCAGGACCGCGCGGGGCAAATCGTGGAAGAGCGGCCGGTGCCTGAGCTGACGGAAGAGTTGGTGCGTGGTGCGTTCGAGAAATTCCGCGGCGATTTTTACCAAATGCCGCCCATGGTTTCCGCCATCAAGCAAGGCGGCGTTCCGCTCTACAAACTCGCGCGGCAAGGTAAAACGGTAGAGCGCGAGCCGCGTCTCGTGCACGTTTACGGCTACACGATCGGGTGGATTGCCGCGCCGGAGATCGACTTCAGCGTCTCGTGCAGCAAAGGCTTCTATGTGCGCACCTACGCGCACGATATCGGGGAGCTGCTCGGCTGCGGCGCGCACCTGAAGGATCTGCGCCGCACCCGCTCCGGGCGTTTCGTGGTCGACGGCGCGATCACAGTCGATGAGCTGAAGAACTCGAATCCCGTAGACATTCTCGGACGCATCCTGACGCTGCCGGAAGTCTCGCGGATGCGCGGCGCGTAGTTCTTATGGATGGCGTGAACCGCAGCTGCCGGGGAGCGCACGCTTGGAGCG
>JACCZQ010000198.1 GCA_013695905.1 Chthoniobacterales bacterium | reverse complement strand
CGGCGGTGGTGGCGGCGGAGGCCGTCGCGACGGTGGCGGACGCAGCGGCGGCCGCGGTCGGTAATCGACACTCAGCCTCACAAGAAATTCAACGAAAAGCGCTCGCCTCGGCGAGCGCTTTTTTGTTGTCCGGAGGCGACGACGGAAGAGCCGCCCGCCAAAGTTTTTTTTCGCGTTCACCCCCGCGAGATGGCGCCACTTACGATATAGCTGTTAACAGCAACAAACTTTAACCCTCCACGAAACAAACAGACTTATGGCTCAACAACCTCAGCAATCATCAGACAGCGGATCAACTTCTTCATCGAACCAGAACATCCCACCGATCTCGAAAGCGCAGGCTGGCGCCGCGGCAGGTGCCGTCGTGGGCAGTGTGGCCGGACCGGTCGGAGCAGTCGTGGGCGGAGTGATCGGAGCGCTCGCCGGGAAAGCAGCCACCAATCCGCAGAACGTCCAGGAAGCGAAGCGCGCCGTGTCGCAAGCGGCCGGGGCCGCGAAGCGAGCCACCGGGTTGGGCGGCGGCAAATCCTCCGGGGGCGGCCAGAAAGCTTCTTCCAAATCATTGAGCTTGGGGAGTTCCAAGTCCGGTGGCTCGAAGAGCCCCGCACGCGGTCGTAAGAAGAGCAGCGGCCGCGGCAGGAAAACCGGCGGCAGCAAGTCGATCAGCGCGAAGAAGGCCAGCGGGAGCAAAGGCGGCGCTAAGTCCGGTGGGAGCAAGAGGCGCAGCGTCGGCAGATCCACGAGCCGCCGCTCCGGTGGAACCAAAACGAGCAGCAGCAAATCCCGCGGGGCGAAGAAGTCGAGCGGCGGCAAAAAATCGACTGGGAGGAGCTCCGGCGGAGGCAAGAAGACCAGCAGGAAGGGCGGCGGCAAGTCGTCGGGAGCGAAGGCTTCGAAGAGCAGCTCCTCGCGTCGCGTTAAGAAGTCGGCCGCGAAGAAAAGCGGCCGCCGCCGCTAAGCGTGAGCTTTCCAGCTGGCGAACTGTAGCTGCCTGCCTGTGGCAGGCACGGGTATGTGGCCTCGCCGCCCAGGGTGGCGCGCACATACCCATATCGCCCACAGGGCGACAGCTACAGAGACTGGCGCACCATGGGCAGGAGTGGATTCGAACCACTGAAGGCGTAAGCCAGCGGATTTACAGTCCGCCCCGTTTGGCCACTTCGGTACCTACCCGTTGGATGCTCGCGCGAGCGTGACCCCGAAAGCTTTCGGGGGTTGATATAGGTGCAGCCGCACCCGCTCGCAAGCTGGGATTTGGCTGGTAACTACGCGAAGAACTCCGCCATGGCGTGCACCACCTGCTCCTGTGCGGCGCGGGGGAGCTCGGGATAAATCGGCAGGGCCAGCGTCTCGCGTGCGGCACGCTCCGTCTCGGGGAAATCCCCCTCGCGATAGCCGAGATACTCGAAGCACTTTTGCTGGTGCAGCCCGAGCGGGTAGTAAATCGCGCTGCCGATCTCGTGTCGCGTGAGATGCGCGCGCAGCTCGTCGCGCTGCGGCGTGCGGATCACGTATTGATGATAAATGTGGTGGTTGGTTAGACCGGCTGCGCGGTAAGGTTCTGCCGGCAGGTGCAGTTTCTCTGCTAAGCCGCGCCGGGTGAATTCCTCCCGGTAAACGTCCGCGACGTCGCGCCGTCGCGCCGACCAATCATCGAGGTGAGGGAGCTTGACCTGCAGGATGGCCGCCTGGATTTCATCGAGGCGGAAATTGCCGCCGATGAAGTGGTGGAAGTAACGCGGCTCCATGCCGTGTTGCCGGCACACCCGCACGCGGTGGGCGAGCGCTTCTTCGCGGCAGAGGACGAGCCCCGCGTCGCCGGCTGCGCCAAGATTCTTTGAAGGATAAAAGCTGAAGTAACCCGCCTCCCCGATGGCGCCCGCTTTCACCACTCCGCTGCGGCCGGGGTATTCGGCGCCGATGGCCTGCGCCGCATCTTCGATGACGAGCAAGCCGAAGCGCTGCGCGATGGCCATGATCGCATCCATGTCGCAGCACAATCCATACAGATGCACCGGCACGATCGCGCGGACGGTGCGGCCGTTTTCATCAACCAGCGCACCTTGACGCGGGCGACATTTCCCGGTGAGAAAACGCTCCAGCGCGTCCGGCGACAGGTTGTAAGTCACCGGATCGATATCGACGAACAGCGGAGTCGCACCGACGCGCGCGATGCAGCCGGCGGTGGCGAAGAATGAGTAGGCGGTCGTCACCACCGCATCGCCCGGACCGATGCCGAGGGCCATCAGGATGGCGAGCTGAGCATCCGTGCCCGAGGAAACGCCGATCGCGTGCCCGCCGCCGCAAGACCGCTCCATCGCCTCCTCGAACGCCGCGACTTTTGGTCCGAGAATGAAATTCTGGGTCGCGAGAATTTCGTCGAACTCCGCCCGCAACGGCGCGGCGAGGGTGCGATACTGTTCGCTCAGATCCAGCAGAGGCACGCGCATGGCGCGGCAAGCATGGCAGCTTCGTTAGGCGGTGCAACGGAACTTTGGCTCCCCGTGACACTCGTTGACCGCAGCTGCGCAGTAAGTTAGCATCGGTGCCATGTCGTTGATCCGCGGGCTCTTTTGGATCGCACTGTTCGTGTTCTTCACGTTCTGCTTCGTCGTGTTGTTCGAGCACGGCACGAGCAATTTCGCCGAAGGGTTCAAGACGGAATTCGAGCGCGCGAAATCATTCGTGCAGCAGGCCTCGAAGCCGGCGAGCGCCGACAAAAAGAAGTAAGCGCCGCTCGGGAGCTCTTCGTCATCTGTAGAGTGACGGCAGCACAAGCGCCGGAACAGCGCGACGGATTGAAGCCCAAGTGCAGGGACAGCGGAA
>JACCZQ010000189.1 GCA_013695905.1 Chthoniobacterales bacterium | reverse complement strand
CCGCAGGAGCACGCGGATCTCATTTACCTCTGCTTCCCGAACAACCCGACCGGCGCCGTCGCCACCCGGGAGCAGCTCACCCGCTGGGTCGATTACGCGCACGAGCACCAGGCGCTGCTCCTCTACGACGCCGCCTACGAAGGCTACATCAGCGAACCTGAGATCCCGCACTCCATCTACGAGATTTCCGGCGCGCTCGATTGCGCGATCGAATTCCGCAGCTTCTCGAAGACCGGCGGCTTCACCGGTGTGCGTTGCGGCTTCACCGTCATGCCGAAGGCGGTGCACGCGCAGACGGAGGACGGCCGCTCCTTGCCGCTGCAGCCGCTCTGGCACCGTCGCTGGAGCACAAAAGCGAACAGCGTCAGCTACCCCGTGCAACGCGGCGCGGAGGCGCTCTACAGCCCCGAAGGCAAGCAGCAGGTGCGCCAGCTGATCGATCACTACATGGGCAACGCCCGCATCCTCCGCGCCGCCGCCGCAGAAGCAGGCATGCAGGTTTACGGCGGTACGAATGCACCCTACATCTGGGTTAGAACGCCGGCTGGCTTAACGAGCTGGGAAATGTTCGACCGCATGCTGCACGAGTTGCACGTGGTGATCACCCCCGGCAGCGGATTCGGCGGCTGCGGCGAAGGCTACTTCCGGATTTCGGCCTTCAACAGCCGTGAGAATGCCGAAGAGGTGGCTCGCCGTCTAACGCGATTGAAGTTTTAGGAAGATTCTCTTGTGCTGCTATCTGTTCAAGCGGCGAACGTGTGCGCGGCATGATCGAGGACATCATCGAGACAGCACGCGCCGCGGATTTCGATTTCCGCAAATCCGCAAACCCCAGTGATCCCCTGCGCAACCTGTTTGAGGAATGGGTGCCATATTATCGCCTGAAGTATGCAGTCGCGAAGACGCTGCAGCCCACTTCTGTGCTGGAGATCGGCGTTCGCTTTGGCTACTCAGCTGTCGCTTTTTTAGCGGCGGCACCCGCCGCTCGTTTTGTGGGCATTGATCTCAATGCAGAGTCGTTCGGCGGTCACGTCGACCCTTTCCAATGGGCGAAGCAGATAACCTCTATCTATGATGCGCAATTCATCGTCGCTGATACCCAGCAGATGGAGCGGCTGCCTGGCGGCGTTTACGACCTAATTCATGTCAATGGGCAACAGGATGGGTTCGGGACGTTTCACGATCTGCGAAAGGCGATTGCGCAGGCACGATGGGTGTTGCTCGATGGCTACTTCTGGACGCGGGAGAATCACACGAACGCAAACGATTTTCTCATGAAGTACAAAGACGTGCTGGAGTACGTGCTCGCGATTCCGGGATACGCCGGAGAGTTGTTGCTCCGTGTAAAAGACGATTATGTCGGGAGCAATGGAGCGGCTGCGACGGGGCCGGTGGAGAGCGCGCAGCTCACGCAATTTTATGACTCGAGCTATTACCTGACTGACTGCGGTGGGTACCGTGAATTTCGACAATCCGGCGGCCAGCAAGTGGAGGATCCAAGGTTGCTGTCGCTGCTGATGTTAACCCGCCTCGGCCAAGGCGGGCCGGTGCTCGATCTCGGCTGCGGTCGAGGCGAGCTTGCGTTTCAGCTCGCGGCCAACGGCATTCCGGTGACGGCGATCGATTACTCTCCTACGGCGATCGAGATCGCGAAGGGCTGTTTTGACGAGGCGTCCGCTGCCGCTCGCGAAAAGGCCACGTTCATCTGCGGCGATGCCACTGATCTGCAACTTCCGACACGCTTTGCCGTTGCCATCGCCGGGGACCTTATCGAACACCTCGCGCCGGAGGAGCTGGAGCGGCTCTACGCATCGGTAGCAGACCTGCTGATGCCCAACGGCGTTTTCGTAATTCACACCGCTCCCAATGTCTGGCGCTACACGCGTAGTTATCCACGCCGCCGCAGAGAAGTGCGGCGACTCGGTGGCGACATGCCTGCGGAACCTCGCACACGCTACGAGCTCCTCATGCACATCAACGAGCAATCGCCGACGCAGCTCCGTCGTGCACTCCGCCGCTATTTTCCCCATGTCCTGGTGTGGGTCGGGACCCCCCGGAATCCGGCAGATCATCTCACGAGACGGTTTTCGATAGGCGAACTCGCCGGTGCATCGAGTATTTATGCCCTTGCTTCCCACGCGCGGATCGATGCGGGAGAGGCTGCCGTCGCGCTGACGTCCAGACCGCTGCCGCAGGGGGAGCACGCGAAGTTTCGCATCGCCTTGGTCGAATGCCCGGACACCGTAGAGG
>JACCZQ010000186.1 GCA_013695905.1 Chthoniobacterales bacterium | reverse complement strand
CACCATCGTGCTGCTGCTCGGCATGGTCCCGGCCGGGCTCGCTGCAGCAGAAGGTGCAGCCCGCCTCAATCCCTACCTGTCACTCGCCTGCGCCGCGCATTTCCTGCAGCCGCAGCTCGGTGACGACGGCGAAGTGCTTTATGAAGGCCCGCGCGCCAGCGCCAGCAGCCTCGGGTTTTACCTCGAGCGGCCGTTCACCATCGTGACGGAGGAACCCGGCCCCGCCGCAGGCACTCTGAACGAGGAGACCGCGCTCGAGCACATGCGCGCCGAGCATCCGGTTTATCTCATCATCGACAAGGAACGCGTGCCGCACTGGCAGCGTCTCCTGACCGAGCGGTTTCACATTTATCACCAGCTCGCCACCTGCGGCTCCCATGTGGTGCTGAACAATCACCAATAACGTCGCGGGAGCGCGGCTGACGATAAGCAGTTGAAAAACCGCGCTGTCGCTCTATCGTGCCGGCTCCTTTCGCAGGAAAACCGGAACCACTTATCATGTCGCAGCATCGCAGTCTCAAAGGGGCCAGCACCATCACGGCCAAACGGAATGTCCTCAAGCGTTTCGAGCGCGTCGATCTGTTGAAGAAGCGCGGCCAGTGGAAAGACGACCAGAAAGTCATCGGTTTGCCGAAGACCAAGCCCGACGCGTAGCGTCGGTAGTGATTCGTTACAACCGTTACAATGTTACAAAGGCGGGGGGGCGCGCGAGCTGCTCGCCACCTTTGTAACTTTGTAACTTTGTAACAGTTGTAACTCTTTTAACCTCCCCGCTCATGCGCCTGAACCGCTTTCTCGCTGCGGCTGGCGTAGGATCACGACGCCACTGCGATGAGCTGATCGCCGCAGGCCGCGTCACGATCAACGGTCGCGTCTGCACCGATTTCAGCTACGAACCGACGCCGACCGATCACGTAAAAGTCGGCAATAAAATGGTGCGAGCCGAGCGCCAGCTGCACCTTGTCTTGCACAAGCCGGCGGGGTTCGTCTCCACCCGGAGCGATCCGAACGCGAGGAACACCATCTTCGACCTGCTCCCGCCGAACATGCCGCGGCTGTTCAATGTCGGGAGACTCGATGCGCAAAGTGAAGGCCTGCTCGTCCTGACGAACGACGGCGACCTGGCGCAGCGTCTCACGCATCCTCGTTACAAGGTCGAGAAGGAATACGAAGTCACGCTCGACAAACCATGGGATCCGGAGCTGGCGGCGAAGCTCCTGCGCGGTGTGATGCTCGACGGCCAGCGCGCGCGGCTGGAGCGGATCACGCCGATCAAGACGAATCGCGTAGCAGTGATTCTGCGGCAGGGCATCAATCGCCAGATTCGGCGGATGTTTTACGAAGTCGGCTACGAGGTGAAGCGACTGGTGCGCACGCGCATCGGAACTTTGCGGCTGGGCGACATGCCGCGCGGGCATTGGCGGCCGCTAAGCAGCGGGGAGCTGAAGTCGCTCGAAGCTCCTTCCGCTCCCGGCGAGCGCCCTGCGGGAGCCAGGCCAACACTCCGCCCGCCCGCGAGGAAACGCTCATCCGCCGCTCCCGCGAGCAAACGGTCATCCCGAGTCGCGAAGACGACGAGGGATCTCACTTAGCCTGCCAATCACGCGCACCGTCCCGCGCGTGCCACGACAGGCGCACTACTCTCACGCATGTCGTCGTCGGTTGTCATGTCGAGCGAAGCTTGTCCTGAGCGGAGTCGAAGGAAGACATCTCTAACGTCCTTCCGGCACCTGGAGCGTGAGAAGCAGAAAGGATTAGAGATTCCTCCACTACGGTCGGAATGACAGGATTGGAGGCGCGGCCGTCAGAGCAGCAGAGCGCCAGCGTACCCTCCGCTCAACAGAGCCATCACTCCGCCTCCACCCGCAGAATCTCCAACGGCGGGGTGCTCCCAATCCCCCTGCTCGTCAGCAACCCGATCGCCACCGTGAGCCCGCTCACCGCCACCACCGCCACGAGCAACGGCCACACACTCGGAGCGAAGCTCAGCTCGAACACAAACCGCGCCAGCGCCCAGCTCGACACCACCGCGAGCACAATCCCCGTGACACTCGCGAGCAGCCCCAGCGCCGCATACTCCGCGAACAAAATCTTCCAGATCTGCATTCTCGATGCCCCCAGCGTGCGCAGCAGCACACTCTCCTTGAGCCGCTGATACCGCCCGCTCCAGATGGTGCTCGCCAGCACGATCACACCCGCGCCCACGGTGAACAGCGACATCACCCGGATCACCAGCGCCACCTTGCTGAGAATTGAATCCACCGTCTCCAGCACCGACATCAAATCCACTGCGGACACGTTCGGATACTTCGCCACCACCGCGTTCTGCAGTCGCGCTGACTCCGCTGCATCCGCCACGCGCGTGACCAGCACGTGGAAGCCCGGCGCGCTCTCCAGCACTCCCGCCGGAAACACGACAAAGAAGTTCGTCTGAAACCGCTTCCAATCGATCTCGCGCGTACTCGCGATCCGGGTGCGGATCGGCACCCCCTGCACATCGAACACGAGCTCGTCGCCGATCTTCGTCTCGAGATCGCGCGCAATTTCGCGATCGATCGAGATCGGCACCACGTCCTCGGGCTGGAAATTCTCGACCCGCCCGACCCACTCTCCCGCGGTGATTTTTTCCGTGTCCGTGAGCTGCTCGCGATACGTGGAGCGATAATCCCGCTGCAGCTGCCACTCCTGCACCTTTTTGTTCGGATCGGCGAGGATATCGGCAGACCTCCGCCCTTTCACTTCGACCAGCCGCATCGAGACGATCGGCGCCTCCTGGATGACCGGCATTCCGAAAGAGCGCACCATCTCCGCCACCTCCACCGCTTGATCGGGTTGGATATCGAATAGAAAAATATTCGGCTGATCCGCTGCACCCACCGTGCGGAACTGCGCGAGCAGTACCTCCCGCGTGAGGAAGAGATTCAGCAACAAAAACGTACCCAAGCCTAACGACACCGTCAGCAGCAGCGTGCGATTGTTCGGCCGATAAAGATTCGCCAGCCCCTGTCGCACGGCAAAGCTCCAGCCGTGCGGAAAGAACTTCTTCACCACCACGATGAGGAGCTTCGCCATGCCGGCGAAGATGCCGATCGCCACCCCGAGTGCGCCCGCAAAGGCGAGGCCGCGCAGAGTCGTTTCGCTTTGCCAGATTGAAAACGCGGTGACGCTCGCCGCCATCACGAAATAGACGAGCAGCACCAGCACGTCGCGGCGGTGCGGCGCACTGTCGTCACCGGCCGATGAGCGGAGAATCAGCAGCGGCGAGAGGCGGCGAAACCGCAAGAGCGCCGGCAACGCGAACAGCACGCAAATTCCAAACCCGATCAGCATCCCGCGGAACACCGGTTCCCAGGCGATCGTAGTTTCGATCGGCAGCGGCATCCAGGTGCGCAGCACCGTCGGGAAGATGCGCTGAATCGCGACGCCGAGCGCAGCACCGGTCACCGCTCCCACGGCGCCCATTGCCGCCGCCTGGAGCAGGTAAACGATCACCGTGCTGCGCGCCGATGCGCCGAGGCAGCGGAGAATCGCACCCGTTTTGTGCTTCTGCTGCAGGTGCGCCTGAATCGCGCTGGCGACGCCGACGGCGCCGAGCAGCAGCGCGATGAAGCCAACCAGATTCAGGAAACGGTAGAGATTGTCGAGATTGCGGCCGAGATCCTTCTTCCGGCGCTCGACGGTATCGTAAGTGAGCCCCAGACGATCGATCTGCGGCGACACTTTGGCGATGATCGCCGTCGCGTCGGCCCCGAGCGGAAACTTCACGTAGCTCCGGTAGCGCGCGACGCTCCCGGGCTGCAGCAGGTTGGTGCGGGCCAGATCCTGCAGCGGGATGTAAAGGCGCGGCGCGAACGAGGCCGCCGCGGATGCTTCGCCGGGCACTTTCTGCAGCGCCCCGGAGACGGTGAACTCCACCTCGCCAATCCGGATCACATCGCCGACGGCTGCGCCAAACTGAATGAGCAGGCTCGCATCGACAATGGCGCGACCGCCCTGCGCCAGCTCGGCCGGCGCCGCGGGCGGCTCTGTTTCCATCGTGCCGTAGAATGGAAAGTTCCCGCCGAGCGCCCGCACCTGCACAAGTCTTGTCCCGTTTGATTTCGGGAAAACCGCCATGGTGGTGAAGCGAGTCTCGCGCGCCTGCGGCGAGCCTAACGAGTGGAGAAACGCCTCCTCCTCGGCATTGAATGCGCGCGAGGAGCCGACGATAAGATCGGCGCCGAGCAGCGTCCGCGCCTGGTCATCGATCGCAGCCGACAAGCTCTGGCGGAACGACCCGATGCTGACCAGCGCCGCAATCCCGAGTGTGATCGAGATGGAGAACACGAGCAGTCGCCGCCGGCTGGAGCGGCTGTCCCGCCACGCCATTTTCCAGATGAACGACGGGTGCATCTCAGACCGCCTCGCCGCTGCGCAACCGGATGGTGCGCTCGGTCAGGTTCGCGACATCGGGATCGTGCGTCACGAGCACGAGCGCAGTGCCCGCGCTGCGATTCAGCTCCAGCATGATCTCGATGATTCCGCTGCTGGTCTCCGCGTCGAGGTTGCCGGTCGGTTCATCGGCGAAGAGCACCTTCGGCCGATTAATAAAGGCGCGGGCGAGCGCCACCCGCTGCTGTTCGCCACCGGAAAGCTGCGCTGGGAAATGATCGACCCGCTCGGCCAGGCCGACGCTCCGCAGCAGTTCCAAACCGAGAGCACGCGCGGTGCGGTCGCCGCGCAGCTCCATCGGCACGGTCACATTCTCCAGGGCGGTGAGCGTGGGGATGAGCTGGAAATTTTGAAAGACGAAGCCGACATGCTGGTTGCGCACACGCGCCCGGGCATCCTCGTCGAGATCCGCCAGCGGCTCCCCGTTTAACAAAACCGATCCCGACGTGGGCCGGTCCAGTCCCGCGCATAAGCCAAGCAGCGTGGTCTTCCCGCTGCCGGACGGCCCGAGAATCGCGCAGGTGGAGCCCTGCGGCAGCTCGAAGGAGATGTTTTTCAGCACCGTCAGCTGGCCGGCGCCAGTCGTATAGCTTTTCGTGAGCTTTTCGACTTTGAGGATGGGGATAGCCATTGACCGGGGGCGCGAGCGCTCTTGCTTACGCGAACATGGTTCGCTGCGCATGAGAAAATTGATGCACATAAGCGGGGTGATTTGTGGGGCGCTGCTCTGCGGCACGAGCGCGTTCGCGCAGGAAGCAACGCCGGCGCCTCGGACGATCGTGTTTCTCGGCGACAGCCTCGCCGCGGGCACCGGGGTGAAGCCGCCGGAGGCGTTCCCGGCGTTGGTGCAGGAGAAGATCCGTGCGCGGGAGCTGCCGTGGCAGGTGGTGAATGCCGGCCTCGGCGGCGATACGACGGCGGGTGGTCTCCGGCGGATCGATTGGCTGCTCCGACAGAAGATCGACGTGCTGGTGGTGGAGCTGGGCGGGAATGACGGGCTGCGCGGGTTGCCGGTGCAGAACATCAAAAAGAACCTGCAGGGAATCATCGATAAGACGAAGGCGAAGAATCCGGAGGTGCAGATCGTGATCGCGGGGATGCAGATGCCGCCGAATCTGGGCGCTCAATACGCGACCGAGTTCCGGCAGGTTTTCCATGACGTGGCGAAGGAGAACGATGCGGCGATGATTCCGTTCCTGCTCGAAGGCGTGGGTGGAATGCGGGAGCTGAACCAGCCGGATTTGATTCATCCGAATCCGGAAGGGCACAAGATCATCGCGGAGGTGGTGTGGCAGACGCTGGAGGCGCTGCTGACGAAACATTGACGCGGCGGCCGACGCTTCCGGGGAGCGCAGGCAGCCTGCCGCGATCGACTGCGCGTGTGGCAGCACCGCACGTATGAGCACCGGATACC
>JACCZQ010000153.1 GCA_013695905.1 Chthoniobacterales bacterium | reverse complement strand
CGATGTCCGCGGTGCTCACGCGGCCGTTCGCCATCGCGTCTTCGAGAGCGTCCGCCATGGATGGCGAAGTATCCGCAGCGAGAAACCTCGTTACGATTTCACGCACACCGGCTCGAAACTGCCGCGCCTTGTTCTGTTCGTCTGCTGCGCTGTATTCAAGTGCACGCTGATAGTCCGTGCAGTCCCGGTCCTCCGGCACCGCGTCGAGCGAGTGGCTGACGATCCTCGCCCGCTTTTCCTGGGCGCGATGCCAGTCAGCACAGCGCTGCGCGACATTGCCTTTGATGTCGGCGTTGATTTTCCTCGGACAGAGCGATGGGGCCGCCGCGGGGTTGAACATTCCGGCCTGATGCTCCTCCTGCCCCGCAAATTTGACCAGTGCCTCCTGAACGACGTCTTCGATATCGGCTCCGTTCATCCGGTAGCGCACCGCAAACCGGGGCACCACGGCTCGTAGGCGGCGATCGATAATCTCGAAGAGCTCACCCCGCCGCGATTCTCGCGGTATGGCGGCTTGCTGCCGCAGGATGCTGATTATTTTTTCAGTTTCTTCTCGACACGCGCTCTCTGGATTGATACGAGCGGTAGCGAGTACGTTAACGTGTTCATTTTGAACTAAGTGTTTCTGGATCATTTCGCATGACCCAGTGATTAACGCGGCTGAGCGGCACGGAGTGGGCGAGCGACAGCTTGCCCGCGACGCCAGCGAAGTGATGTGCGGCTGCTAGTTGCAGGCGCGGAACCGTTGCCGTTCCCGTCAGAAGAGACTCGGCGCTCCAGCGCGTAATGTTTGCACAACAGCGCGGTGGGCGGTAAGCCTCCACGTATGCCAGAACTCCCCGCGCGTCCCCCGGATCTCGTAATCCGCAACCTCCCGTTGGTCGCCGATGAGGATGCAGCAAGGCATCAGGCGATTAACTTCGTGCGCCTTAGAGCTCGGCCAGTAGCAGTCGTGGTCTTCAATGAATCCGGAGCGCCGACCAATACGGCGCACGCGTGGATTGTGGAGACTCATCACGCAAAAATGATCGCACCTGGCCTAAATGGCCATTGCATCGGCGCGGACGAGATACACGTCTCGCTACATCCTGATTACGAAGGTTCCGCGAAGTCACGGGATGCTGAGGCAAAGCTGCAAAGAGACCTCGACGATGATGCTGTTTATTATAGGAGTCGTCTTGGGCTTGCCGCGCCGCGCTTCCTGAATCAGATGGGGACTTACGGAGTAGAGCAGATCGTCGGTGGGATGGGGCGGGTCCCGGATCTACACGACGAGTGATTTCCGGCTCACTTAATCGCCCTGTCATTGGCGAGACGCTGGACGTTATGCTCTGACGATTCGGCTGCCTCGAACGCGCGTTAAGTTTGCGGCGAATTTCTCGCTGCACCGACTGGGTGCGAGCGACAGATGCCCGGCGACGCCAGCGGACCTCTGATCCGCTCCAAACTCGTACCGCGGTCGAGCCGGTGCGAGACCGAACGCCGCCGTGTTACTACCGGCCAGGTTTGGGCGGTTCCAGCGCTTTCCTGTCCAGCTCGATGGGTGTGTATCCCCAGTCCCGGCACGCTCTCCGGAACATCCCCTCAAACTCCTCCCAGTTGCGGTCTGGCGAATCTGGAAGGCTGAGCATCTCCAGCGCTCTGTCACGGCCGACGTGTTCGTATTGCATGACCCAGTCCACGGCATCCCCTGATCTTTTGCACGCTTCACAGCGCCAGATCTCGCCGCTCAAGGTCAGCTCTTTCTGGCTACACCACGGACAGATCACCGGCAGATTCGAGATATTGAAGTAGCTGCCAATTAGTTCGCGCAAGGTCATGGTTGGTCCTGTTCTGAGGTTTTGCTCATGGCTCGTCAGTCCAGATTGATCTCCGTTTGCTCTTCCACCAATAAAAGATCGGGTGTGGAGGTGATGTCGACCCGTGTCGCCGTTCTTTCTGCGGTATTGAGGATAATGTGATTCGGCACAGGGGCGTAAATCTGCTGGCCCGCGTTAAAGCACCATGCGTTCTCCACTTTTTGTGCAAAGATTGGCTCTCCCCCTTCGTGGAAGTGACCGCAGGAAACGAAGTCCGCCCCATATTCACGCAACCGTAAATTGAGCCAGTGCATTGTGATCGTTCCGGGCGGGATCAGGCCGGCTGGCGGCTCGTGATGAAGAACCAGCCATGGTGCCTTCTCCGAGTCCCGAAGCGCAGCCCCCTTTTCCCACAAATCGATCATCACCGGATCGTCCTGCCGAAAGGACCGGTAGTACGGGCAGGTTGTGACTATCAGGCGCTCGCCTGACCTCGCCGTGATCAGTTGCGTGCTGCCGTCGCCAACAACCGAACCAGGCCGGTCGATGTGTGAGAGCCACACGATCGCAGAGCCGTCATGGTTCCCACTGCTGATCGCCAGGGGCACGCCGGTCGCAGTCATGGCCGGAAACCATGTCGAACGCAGGAAATCGATCTGGCCACCTTGATCCCGTGCGAAAATATCGAGGAGATCGCCAGCGACAGCGACGAGATCATAACGCGATGCGTTCAGGACAACCCAGTCGTAGAAATGCCGCTGCGAATGCAGATCCGCGGTAAGGAGAATCTTCACGAACGTTGACGCTCCGTTGATTGAGGCACCAAGGTGGGCCAGATGGCACACCTTTCCAGCTCCGACCCTTCCCAGGAAAAAAATGCCGCCCATCCGGGAGAAATAGCGCGGCGGTGGATCTCTTCGCGCGAGCTGATGATGTTCAGGCCGATGATGATGTTGTGCACTCCACCATCAAACTCGCAAAAGGCGCGCATCTATTCAGAATTCCTTGTCGATGACGCTGAACTGCTCGTCTTCCATCGAGGGGGAACGACGGGGTCGCGTCTATACATACATTTTGACATTTGCGGGAGGGGTCGAAGGGGGTCAGGCTAAGAATCGTGACAGATGGGAGCGGTGATTGCCGAACTAAAGAGCCAGCGGGGCCACGAACTGGCGGCGGGCCTGGGAGTGATGCGGAAAGGTGGGCGCCGCGGTGAGGATTTTCTCAATCGGGTCTCGGCTAAATGGGAGGGGCGCTGGTGAAGACCGCCCGACCGCGAGGGCCGGGGAGAAGCGGGGCGGGAAAAGCAGGGCGCGCCTAATTTAGGCGCTGTGGGAGAATTTCTCCTCGATCATTTCGTGGACCTTGGTGGAGATCGCGGAGTGATCGAGACGCTGCACTACTTCGTTCAGGAAGCCGGTGACGAGCAGACGCTGCGCGACGTTCTTCGGGATACCGCGGGCGAGGAGATAGAAGAGTTCGTCTTCGTTCAATTGGCCTGACGTGGCGCCGTGGCTGCACTTCACGTTATCGGCCATGATCTCGAGCCCGGGCATGGAGTTTGCCTCCGCGTCTTCGGTGAGGAGGAGGTTCCGCACCGTCTGGTAGGCGTCGGTGAAATGTGCGTGCGGCTCCACGCGGATGAGGCCGCCGAAGGTGGCGCGGGCGTGATCGGCGAGTGCGTTCTTGTAGAGGAGATCGCTGGTGGTGTGCGGCGACGCGTGATCCTGCAAGGTGCGGGCGTCGAACTCCTGCTTCCCGTCGGCGACGCAGACGGCGAGGAGATCGCTCCGTGCGCCTTCGCCGGTGAGGCGGCTGAAGCTTTCGAAACGTGAGTAGCTGCCGCCGAGGTTCACGTTGAGGCTCATGGCGGAGGCGTCGCGCGCGACGGTGGTGGAGTTCACCTGGACCGCGATGGTGTTCTCGCTCCAATCCTGCACACACACGTAGGTGAGCTTCGCGCCGCGGCCGGCGACGAGATCGTTTACGCCGCAAGAGAATCCACGCCGCTGCGGATCGGTGGAGCGGAAATGCTCAATCACCGTCACTTTCGCCAGCTCGTCGGCGACGAGCAGCGTGTGCGGAAACACAGCGGCGTTCTCGCCATCGAGCCAATGAAAAATCTCGATCGGGAGTTCCACCTCCACGCCGCGCGGCACGTAAACGAAAGTGCCGGAGATCGCCATCGCCTCGTGGAGCGCGGCGAACTTGGCGGAGCCGAGCTCCACCGGCTGGGCCATGAAATATTGGCGGACGAGGTCTTCGTGCTGAATCAGGGCGCGCTCGAGCGGCTGGAAGATGACGCCCAGCTGGCGCAGCTTCTCCGGGAGCGGATCG
>JACCZQ010000133.1 GCA_013695905.1 Chthoniobacterales bacterium | reverse complement strand
AAAAGCTCATCGTGGTCGGTGATAAACAAACGGGCCGGCAGGTCTGCTCTTCGTCCAAGGCTCCGCTCCAGGCGGGCACTGGCTGACGTGCCAAGACTCTGCCGACCACAAATGATAAACCACAGCCGCCCTCCTCAACCTTTTTCGCCTCCCCAAGATCGCGCACACCGGTCACATAAGCTGACTCCGAAAGCGTTCGCGAGCGGGCTGGCGGGAAGCTTTGCGATTAACTTTTGAGATGGCTAAAATACTTTCCCTGCGAGCCAAGCGCTCTGCCTCCCGCCGCAGCTTATTTCCGTCTCGTTAGGCGTTCAGAGCACATGATGAAGAGAGCAACACTGTTCGCTGTCGTTTGCTGCGGATTCGCTAGTTTCGCTTTCGCCGAGCAACTGCCGCCGCTCGACAGCAACGTCATGCTTCGCGGCTATTGCTCGGCCGGCAGTCGCGCCGATCCGCAGGCGCTCGGCGGATACGGCACATCGGATAATCACCCCAGAAGGCTCAAGGACACCGGCATCGGCCAGAATGGCGCGCTGAGATTAGTGGCGCTTCCCACCGACATCGCGCCGTTCGGCCAATCGCATGCCGGTTTTCGTGTGCTGCTGGTGAACCGCACACCGTCGGAAGTCGCGCTTCCCGCGTCCGACTCCCGGGTTTCGATCATTCAAGAAGCGCTGGACGCGAAAGGCAGGTGGCGTGCGATCGAATATCTGCCGGAGAGCTGGTGCGGGAACAGCGATCATCGCGTGTTCCTGCCGCCGAACCACTACTGGGAGTTCGTCGCGCCGCAGTATGTTGGCACGCGGAAGACGAAGTTGCGCTTCGTGCTGCTTGGTGAGCGTCCTATTTATTCGACCGAGTTCGAGGGCAGTATCAACCCACAGCAGCTCACAACGAAGCAGGGACACACGCCGACCTCGATCATGGACCCCTACACGGAATGACCGCAACGCCTAACCAGGTCGATGCTGGTATCTTTAGTTCGAGCTGTTTTTCGGGTACGATTTGGGGTGGTGCGAGATCCTCGATGCAGCGGCGGCTGAGCCGAGCTCAAGCGCGTCTGGTCAGTCTGATCCGCACCTGCCCTTGGTCGGTTAGAAGAAACTCGAACAGTTACTGAAGCGACCAGGACCGACCCACCCCAGGGCAGGACCGGCCTGGCCAGCTCGGATCCAACAAGGAGGAGTAATCTAAGCGATGACAGCCGCAAAAGGCTACGTGGGAATTGATGTGGCCAAAGCGCAGCTGGACGTGGCCGGTGGCGGAGAGCGCGTCTGTTTGGGCAACGATGCGGCGGGCGGGAAGCAGCTGGTGCGATGGTTGCGACGGAGAGCTGGGGGTGGTGCAGGTAATCTGCGAGGCGACCGGTGGCTACAAGCGCCTGCTGGTCCAGACGCTGCGGGCCGCCGGGGTTCCGTGCAGCGTGGTGCAGGCGAACCGGGTGCGACAGTTCGCCTACCAGGAGATGCTGAGGGAAAGCGGACGCGGCTGGGTGGCTGAAGTGGACAAGCAGATGGCCGGGTTCGCGATCGCGGATCTGACGCTTCCAAGCATCTGGGCGCTCTTCGTTAATCCGGCTTTCGAGGGCTGCGGCGTGGGCCGGCGTTTGCATGAGACGATGCTTGATTGGCTCTTTGGGACCGGGTTCGAGCAGGTGCGGCTTAGCACGGAGCCGGGGACGCGCCCGGAACGGTTCTATCGCGCGGCGCGGTGGCAGTATGAAGGCCGCGAGCCGAACGGCGAGGCGCGTTACGAGATGTCGCGGGAGTCGTGGCTGGAAGGCGGTCATGCTGGTGGCGACTCGTTAGGTGTCCGCTGATCGATCAGCGGGTAACTCTCCCAGATCGGGCGAACTGCGAACGCCACGCGCGTTTCTCCTTGTGTAAGGTCGCGTCACAGGAGCAGAATTCGTCATGCCTAAATACGTCATTGAACGGGATGTCCCCGGCGTGGGAAAACTGGGAGCGGAGCAGTTCCACGGCATTGCGGAGAAATCGCGCAGTGTGCTGGGCGAGCTGGGGCCGCAGATTCAGTGGGTCCACAGTTACGTGACGGACGATCGCATTTACTGCGTCTATATCGCTCCGAACGAGGAGATGGTGCGCGAACACGCCCGGCGCGGCGGATTCCCGGCGAACAAGGTGTCGCAGGTCCGGGAGATCATGGATCCGACGACGGCGGAGAAGTGATGGGCGTTCCTGCCCGACCGCGACGCACGCTGGGGATGCAACGATTGCTGCCGGGGTTTTGCGCATTGGTCATGGCGGGCGGGACAGCGGCGGACGAGAAGCCCTCGGCAAGTGCGGCGGCGCAGGGTGAGACGCTGACCTGGGGGGCGCTGGCAGCGCTGCCGTTGCCGCCGGCCGGGCGACGCATTTCTTACGGGGAGGGGCCGCAGCAGTTCGGTGAGCTGCGCCTGCCGGAGGGCGCGGGGCCGTTCCCGGTGTTTGTGGTGATCCACGGTGGCTGCTGGCTGGCGGAGTATGATCTCACTTACATCACGCATCTGGCGGCGTGGCTGACGGAGCGCGGTTTTGCCACCTGGACGATCGAGTACCGGCGGCTGGGTGACGAGGGCGGCGGCTGGCCGGGGACGTTCCGCGATGTGGCGGCGGCGACGGATGCGCTGCGGAAGATCGCGGCGACGCATCGGCTGGATTTGGAGCGCGTCTCCAGCACCGGCCATTCGGCGGGCGGGCAGCTGGCGCTCTGGTTGGCGAGCCGCAGCAGGTTGGCGGAGGACTCGGAGTTGTTTGTGAAGGATCCTGTTCGGATTCGGGCCGTGCTCGGACTGGCGGCGATTACCGATCTGCGCCAATACCGCATGGGGCCGCCGAAGAGTTGCCATGCGTCGGTGGAACCGCTGCTGGGCGGCACGCCGGAGGAGGTGCCGGAGCGGTACGCGCAGACTTCGCCGCTCGAGCGGCTGCCGCTCGGGGTGCCGCAGGTGTTTATCCAAGGCGAACGGGACCCGACTGTCTCCGCGGAGTCGGTGCGGGCGTATGCGACCGCGGCGGAAAAGGCTGGCGATCGGGCGGTGGTGCTGACGCTGGAGAAGGCGGGGCATTTCGAAACGGCGTTGCCAGCCGGTGAAATGCTGCAGCTCCTGGAGCAGGCGCTGCAGATCGAGTGAGCGGGGTAGTGGCATTATCCACTCGTTAGGCATGGATCCGGAGTTCTTCGCGACGCCTGGAGAATTCCGTCGCTGGCTGGCGGCGAACCACGGCACCGCAAGTGAGCTGTGGGTGGGATTCTGGAAGAAGGGCACAGGGAGGGCGAGTATCACCTGGCCGGAGTCGGTGGATGAGGCGCTCTGCTTTGGCTGGATCGACGGCGTGCGGAAGCGTTTGGACGCGGAGAGCTACGTCATCCGCTTCTCCCCGCGGAAGGCGGGGAGCATCTGGAGCACGGTGAACATCGCGCGTGTCGCCGAGTTAACCAAACAGGGGAGAATGGAAGCTGCTGGCGACGCGGCTTTCGCGCGGCGGAAGGAGGCGAAGTCCGGCGTCTATGCCTACGAGCAGCGGCAAACGGCGAAGCTCAACCCGGAGGCGGAGCGGCAATTCCGCGCGCACCCGAAGGCGTGGAAGTATTTCGAGGCGCAGCCGCCGTGGTATCGGAGGACGGCGACGTGGTGGGTGATCAGCGCGAAGCGGGAGGAGACGCGGCAAAAGCGGCTGACCGTGTTGATCGAGGATGCGAAGGCCGGGCGCACTCTCCGGCAGCTGACCCGGCCGAGGAATCGAAGCGCTGACCCGTCGTAGTTGGCGTTGCAAACGGGGGAGATCGAGCGCACGAGTTAGCGCATGAAGCAGCTGTCTCTCTTTTTCGTTGGGGCGCTCGGCACAGCGCTCCTGCAGATGAGCGCGAGCCCGGCTCGGGCGCAGGCGGAAACTCCAACCGCGGAATCATTGCTCCAGCAAATGGTGGCAGCGTATTCCTCCGCCCGCTCCTATTCCGGCACGACTTTCGTTCGTTACCTGAATGCTGACGGGAGTGAGCGTTTCCACGTCGCTTTCAAGATCTGGTTTCTGCGGCCCTCGAGCATCCGTCTCGATGCTGAATCAAAGAAGGAGGGGGCACTCCCGCGGCGGGAAGTGCTTTGGTCGGACGGCGCGACGATCCGCACCTGGTCAACCGGGAAGCCGGTCGTGGCGCAGTCGAAAATCAAGATCGCCGGGTCCGGGATGTTTGGGACCTACGCCTATCATGTCCCGACGATGCTGGAGGAGAGCTACGCCGGGACGCGCCGGCTGCATGAGCTGTCGGCGCCGATGCTCGCGGGCGACGAGATCGTGGAAGGCGTGGACTGCTACCACATCCGCGGCGGATGGGAGGGTGACGAATACGAGGTGTGGCTCGGGAAGGAAGATCATCTGGTGCGAAAGATCACGGCGACCTATTCGGATCATCAGCTGGAGGAGATTCACCGTGAGGTTTCGCTGAACGCCGAGATCGCGCCGGACGTGTTCCGCTTTGCTCCGGAAGACGACACGACGGTGCCGAAACCGACCGCGACTCCCGCGCCCAAAGCGACCGCGACGCCGACGCGCTCGCGGTGAGTCACACCCGCTCGCCACGTGCGCCCGCGCGCGGGCCACGGAGACGCACAGCTGCTGAAAGAGCGGATAGCTGGCGGGTGCGAGTTGACACGCTTCCTCCCCTTCGCCTCAAATCGCGGGATGGACGAGAATCGACCGCGTTTCCTCTGGCTCTGGGTCGTGCTGTTCCTCCTGTTTCTGGTGGCGACCATCATTGATTTGATCGACGGCTACACGGCGAAGACGCTCAGCTCGGCGTCGCTGGCGGTCGCGTGCGGGTTGCTCGCGCTGGGCCTGCCGCGGCGGCAACGGGGAGGATGGCTGATCGTCTTCCTGCTGGTGGCGATCGCGATGATGGCGTTGGCTTATCACCTGACACTGTGGGTCTCCACCTCGGCCTGAGCGTTCTCCCTCGCATGAATACCGAAAATTGAAGTCCGACGCCGAAGAGTAAGTATTTTTGAGGCGTTGTGGAGGTGCGATGCCTCTGGTGCGATTTGAAACTTGGCAAAGAGACCAAGAGTAATACAGCTACCTCTCGAACAGCACGAGAGCGTGCTGGATTGAGGCGAGCAGTTCCGTTATGACCGCAGGACCGTTGTGAATTGGGAACTGGTCACCACAAATTTTCTTAACCCGCCCATCCTGTTTTTCTTCCTCGGGATGGCGGCGGTGTGGGTGCGGTCGGATCTGGATGTGCCGCAGCCGTTGCCGCGGCTGTTCTCGCTCTATCTGCTGCTGGCGATAGGGTTCAAGGGCGGGGTGGAGATTCATCGCGCCGGCCTCAGTCTGCAGGCGGGGATGGTGCTGCTCGCCGGGATCGTGATGGCGGTAGTGGTGCCGCTCTACACTTACTTCATTCTGCGGCGGAAGTTTGATACGGCGAACGCGGCGGCGGTAGCGGCGACTTACGGGTCGATCAGTGCAGTGACGTTTATCGCGGCGACTTCGTATCTGAGTCAGCTGGGGCTGCCGTTCAGCGGCTACATGGTGGCGGCGATGGCGCTGATGGAGTCGCCGGCGATCATCATCGGTGTGGCGCTGGTGCGGATGAATCGCGGCGCGGAAAACGGCAACGGCACCGTGGGGCCGCATGGCGGCTTTGATTGGCCGATGCTGCTGCGGGACGCGATTTTCAACGGTTCGGTCTTTGTGTTGGTGGGGAGCTTGGTCATCGGGGTGGTGACCGGTGAAGCGGGGGAGACGGCGCTGCGGCCGTTCACGACGGATATTTTCAAAGGGATGCTGTGCCTGTTTCTGCTGGATATGGGTCTGGTGAGCGGTCGGCGGCTCGGAGCGCTGCGGGGGTTTGGGAGCTTTCCAGTGTTGTTCGGAATTTGCGTGCCGCTGCTGAATGCGGGGCTGGGAATGGTGGCGGCGAGCTGGCTCGGCTTGTCGGCGGGGGATGCGCTGCTCTTCGTGGTGCTGTGCGCGAGCGCGTCCTACATCGCGGTGCCGGCTGCGATGCAGGTGGCGGTGCCGCAGGCGAATCCCGGCCTCTACGTGACAATGGCGCTGGCGGTGACGTTCCCGCTCAATATCATCGTGGGGCTGCCGCTCTACATGGCTGCGATTAACTGGATGTGGAGCTGAACTGATCGACCGATGCGCGCTGTCAAGAAGCTGGAGATCATCGTCCCTTCGCCGGGGCTGCGGGAGGTTTGTGGCGCGCTCGATCGTCATCAGATCACCGGCTACTCGATCATCCATGGGTTGAGCGGGCGGAGTGATCGGGGGCTGCAGTCGGCGGACGATCTCACGGGTGTGTTCGCAAACACTTACGTGCTGACGTTGTGCGATCCGGAGCGGCTCCACGAGATGGTGGAGGCGGTGCGGCCGATCCTGAAACGTCACGGCGGGATGTGTCTCGTGACAGACGCGCAGTGGGTGATTCATTGATCGCAGCCGGCGGGGCCAAACGGGAGCGTGTGCGGCGTTGATCATGAAGAACGGAAACCTCGATCATCTTTTCGCGAATAACCGCGCCTGGGCGGAAGGAATCCTGCGGCAGGACCCGGAGTTTTTCGCGAAGCTGTCGCAGCAACAGGCGCCGACGTATCTCTGGATCGGCTGCTCGGATAGCCGCGTGCCGGCGAATCAGATCGTGGGGATGCTGCCGGGGGAGCTGTTCGTGCACCGGAACATCGCGAATCTGGTGGTGCACACGGATCTGAATTGTTTGTCGGTGATGCAGTTCGCGGTGGATGTGCTGCAGGTGCGGCACATCATCGTGTGCGGGCACTACGGGTGCAGCGGGGTGAGTGCAGCGCTCCGGCGGGATCGGATCGGGCTAAGCGATAACTGGCTGCAGCACATCCAGGATGTGCGGGATAAACACCAGGAGCGGCTGGGGCAACTCGGCGACGAAGTGGCCGGTGCGGATCGGCTCTGTGAGCTGAACGTGATCGAGCAGGTGGTGAATGTGTGTCAGACGACAATCGCGCTCGACGCATGGACGCGCGGGCAGGAGCTGGCGGTGCATGGGTGGGTTTATGGGCTGGAGAATGGGCTCTTGCGTAGTCTGGAGGTGACGGTGCATGGG
>JACCZQ010000116.1 GCA_013695905.1 Chthoniobacterales bacterium | reverse complement strand
CTGCCTGGAAGACGGCGGCACGATGACTTCGGCGCTGGTCCCGTGGAATACTTGCGGCGCGTTTATGGCCCAGACACTGACTGTCGCCACCTTTGCGTATGCGCCCTTCGCATTTTTCAATCTCATCAATCCCCTGATCTCGTTGATCTACGGCCTCACCGGCTTCACGATCGAGAAGCTGGAGCCGGAGCAGGAAACGCTCCCCGCGGAGCCGGTCACCACCTCCTGACGCGATCAGCCTGAGCGACGCCCGCGCGTTTCGTTTCCATCAAGCCGCGCGCTCTCCATTCTGTCATTCCGACCGAAGTGGAGGAATCTCTTACGTCCTTCTGCTTCTGACGCGCTGACGCCGCTCGACATGACAAGGCGAGTTGAGGTGGCGCTGACGCCGCCCGCCGAACGCGCCGACACCGCACTTGTCCCCGCCCGCCGCTGCTGCTTACATCGTGCGCATGGGTCGGCAATGGTTACACGCCAAGCGCGAAGTCGCGGGTCTGAAGAAGGGGCAGGTCACGGGAAAACTCGTGAAAGAAATCATGGTCGCCGCAAAACTCGGCGGCGCCGATCCGAATGGTAACGCCCGCCTCTTCGCTGCCGTTGAGAAGGCGCGGAGAGCCAGCGTCTCGCGTGACGTGATCGAGCGGGCGATCAAAAAAGGAGGCGGCATTGGCGGCGAGAAGCTCGTGATGGAGCACGTGGTCTTCGAAGGCTACGCGCCGAACAAAGTCCCTATCATCGTGGAGGTGCTGACCGACAACACCAACCGCACCACGCCCGAGATGCGCGTGCTCTTCAAAAAAGGCGGCCAGCTCGGCGCCCCCGCGAGTAACAAATTCCTCTTCGACCACGTTGGCCTGGTGGAGGCGCATCACGCGAACACCGCCACCGACATCGAAGAAGCCGCCATCGAAGCCGGCGCGCAAAACGTGGAGCCACTCTCCCACTCCGAAAGCGACGACATCCCGGAAGGCACCACTGGCGCGCGTTTCATCACCGAGCGCGCCGATCTCCACAACGTCTCGCAATGGCTCGCGCAAAACGGCTGGACGGTTGTCACGAGCGAGCTCGGCTACCTCGCCAAGAGTTTCCCTGACTTGACCGACGAAGAACGCAACCAGACCGGCGAATTCCTGCACACGCTCGAGGACCACGACGACGTGCATCGCGTCTGGGCCGCCTTGAAATAGCCGCACGCGCGAGCCGCAGAGGCCTGGGGAGCGCGGGCGCCCCGCCCGCGGGTTTTGGCGCCCCCGCCAAAACAATCTTCCAATCAGCAGCACCCTCACGCGCGGCGGAACACAAGCCGCGGCAATCACCCCCGCTGCACCCGCTCCCCAAATCCATAGACGCCAGCCGCTCAATTTCATTACCGTCGCCCCAATGGCTGACGAACCGACCGATTACATCATCGGCGACGCCGTCGCTGACGCGCTCGATCAGCCACAGAAGAAACGCCGCTTCTTCGGCCGAAAAAAACCCGCGCCACAACTGACACACTGCGAGAACTGCAGCGCGCCGTTGCACGGCAATTACTGCTACGCCTGCGGCCAGCACGCGATTGACTACCGCCGCTCCCTCTGGCGCCTCCTCATGGACGCGGCAGATTCGTTCCTCGATTGGGACACAAAATTCCTCCAGACCACACGCGTCCTCCTCCTCCGGCCATGGAACCTGACGAGCGACTTCAACGCCGGCCGCCGCGTCCGTTACGCGCACCCGCTCCGCCTTTACCTGCTCGCCAGCATCGCGTTTTTCCTCCTCGCGAAACTGGTCAACTTCAGCGCCTTCGAAGACAACCGGCCGCGGGAGTACACCCCGGAAGATCGCGCTGAAATCGACCGCGCCCTCAGCTCGCTGGTCGATCCTGAAACGCCGCTCACGCCAGAGCAGCGCACCCGCCTCGAAGCAGCACGTGCGCGTTGGGCGGCGCCGGAGAATCTCGGCACTCCCGAGCAGCGCGCCGTCTTCGAGAAAGGCATGATGCGGCTGCCGCGCGTCGCGGAGAGTTTCGAAAAACGAAAACAGCTGCGCCCGCGGGATACCATCCGGGTGGAGACGGCGCTCGCCCTGATGGAAGCGAGCCAGGAGAATCCCGCGAATCCGAAAGAAGCGGGCGACGCGGCCGCTAAGGCTGCGAGGGAGGCAGCGACAGCAGAAGCCTCACCTGATGCACCTGCAGCGGATGCCTCTCCTCCCGAAGGCGCCGCGCCGGCAGCCGCTCCCTCGCCGACGGTGAGCAAACCCCGGATCGTCATCTTCCGTTCCGACAACAAAGGTGGCACGAAAAGTCCGTGGGAAGCGTGGATGGAGGAGCGCGTGAAAGAGAAAATCGGCGAAGACGGGACCAAGGTGGAGCTGTTCATCGAGACGCTGCGGAACAACATCCCCACGATGATGCTCTGTTGTATCCCGCTCTTCGCTTTCGTCCTGAAGGTGCTCTACATCCGACAGCGCCGTTATTACATCGAGCACCTTGTTTACGCGCTGCACATCCACAGCTTCGTCTATGTCGCTGTGATCGTGATCACGCTGCTGCGCATGACGATGGACCGCTCTCTGCCTGCATTCGCACCGGCGGTGACGGTCATCCTCGCTTTCGTCGTAACCGCGCAGGTCTTCATCTCCATTCGCCGCGTCTATGGGCAGGGCTGGTTCATGACCATTCTCAAATTCCTCGTCGGAGGAATGATCTACCTGTGGGTCCTGGGGATTGCTTTGGGCGCGACGGCTATCGTCACCCTGCTGTTGCCATAGCCGCGGCGAAAGTTCAGGAAGCGAGCAACGCCCGCGCCTGCTCCAGCGCCTCGGCGATTTTCGAAGCGTCCTTGCCTGCTCCCCGCGCGCTATCCGGCCGACCACCACCCTTGCCGCCGACAGTCGGCGCGATGGTTTGGATGATCTTCCCCGCCTGCAC
>JACCZQ010000102.1 GCA_013695905.1 Chthoniobacterales bacterium | reverse complement strand
ACCTACTCGCGCGAGCTGGAGGAATTCCGACCGCTCGATCCCGAGGGTCGCGCGGTGAAGATGTACACCTGCGGACCGACGGTCTACGATCACGCGCATATTGGGAATTTCCGCGCTTACCTCTTTGAGGACCTGCTGCAGCGGCACCTGGAACTGCGCGGCTACAAAGTGCATCGCGTGATGAACATCACCGATGTCGATGACAAGACGATCCGCGGTTCGCAAGAAGCAGGCGTGCCGCTGGCGCAGTTCACCGAGACCTTCAAGAAGTCGTTCTTCGAGGATCTCGACACGCTCCGCATCAAGCGCGCGGACGAATACCCCGCGGCGACAGAGCAGCGCCACGTTTCGGCGATGATCGCGATGATCGAGACACTGATCGCACGCGAACTCGCTTACCAGGCCGAGGACAAATCGGTTTATTTCCGGATCAAGAATTTTCCGGAATACGGCCGTCTGGCGCACTTCAATCTCGACGAGCTGCAGTCCACCGGCCGCGTCAAAAACGACGAGTACGACAAGGAACATGTCGGCGACTTCGCGCTTTGGAAGGCGTGGGATGAGGCGGATGGACCGGTGCAATGGGAGAGCCCGTGGGGAGCGGGACGCCCCGGGTGGCACATCGAGTGCAGTGCCATGGCGACGCAGCTGCTCGGGGAGCAGCTCGATATTCATTGCGGCGGCGTGGATAACATTTTCCCGCATCATGAGGCGGAGATCGCACAGACGGAAGGCTGCACCGGGAAGCGGTTTGTGCGCTACTGGCTGCATTGCGCGCATCTCCAGGTGGACGGCCAGAAGATGTCGAAGTCGCTAGGCAATTTTTACACGCTGCGCGATGCGCTGGCGAAAGGCTACAGCGGACGCGAGGTGCGCTACGCGCTGCTGCGGGTGCACTATCGCGCGCAGCTGAATTTTACCTGGGAAGGAATGGAGGAAGCGCGCACGGCGCTGGGGAGGATCGACGACTGGGTGGCGCGCCTGCGGCAAGGTAGCGCAAGTTTTCAACTTGCAGATGCAGGAGGCGAGCAAGTTACAAACTTGCACCACGAGTTCGAGAACGCGCTCGATGATGATTTGAACATCTCCGGAGCCCTGGGCTTTTTGTTCGAGACGATTCGGGAAACAAATCGCGCGCTCGACCATGGCACGCTCGACGCCGCGGCGGCGCAGAGCTGGCTCGGGTGGTGGGACCGGATCAATTCTGTTCTCGCTCTCAGTCCCGGCGAGGAATCCGGAATTCCAGCGGAGGTGGCCGAGCTGGCCGAGGCGCGGGTGCAGGCGAGGCTTGCCAAGGAGTGGCAGAAAAGTGATGAATTGCGCGAGCAAATCGCGGCGCTGGGATGGGAAGTGCGCGACACGAAGGACGGCCAGAAGATCACACGACGCGGCGGCAGTGAACGAGTCTAACGAACGATGTTTTCGCCCGACGAATTCCTGTCGCTGGAGCACACCGCCCACCCGAAGCTGTTCGAAAACCAGAAGTATGTCTGGGATGCGCTGAAACAGATTTCCAGTTACCTGCAGTTCCGGCTGAAGCCCGCAGTGCTCGGTCAGCTGGTGGGGAAACCATTCATCAGTAACGCGGTCTTCGTCGGCCCCGGGACCGTCATCGAGCAGGGCGCGGTGCTGAAAGGCCCCGCCTGGATCGGGGAGAACTGCCACATCCGCAGCGGTTGTTATGTGCGGGAGAATGTGATCGTCGGCAACGGCGTGGTGATGGGAAACTCCTGCGAGTTTAAGAACTGCATCCTCTTCGATGAGGCGCAGGTGCCACACTTCAACTACGTCGGAGATTCCGTTCTCGGTTACAAGGCACACCTCGGCGCAGGGGTGATTCTCTCCAATGTGAAGCTCGACCACCGCGAGATCCACGTGGTCGCGAATGACGGCAACATCGCCACCGGGTTGACGAAGTTCGGCGCGATCATTGGCGATCGGACGGAGATCGGGTGCAATGCGGTGATAAATCCCGGATCCGTCCTCGGCCGCGATTGCATCATCTATCCAGGCACGAACTTCCGCGGCGTGCTGCCACATTCCAGCATCGTCAAGATCCGACAGAATGTGCAGGTGCTGCCTCGCCGCGAGAGCGGGCATGAGTAAGGGCGCGCGCCCGCCCGCTACTCAGGCGCCGGAGCAGGTTTGCGTTTGATCCAGCCGAAGTCGTGGAGCGGCCGGGCGAACCAGGCGGTCTTCTGCTCGTCGAACATGTCGTCGGCTGTCCGCAGCCATTTGTCGCCCTCGCGTTTTTCGCCATTGGCATAGGACCAGGCCGCCTGCGCGTAGTAGTAGGCGGGGCTCTCGGTCGGGAATTTGATCCGATCGTAGGCTTCCCTGGCACCGGCGGTGTCTTGTGCGCCGAGATGCGTCATGAGGATGCCGAACCGCAGCCGCTCGTTGTGCTTGAGGATGTTGGTGCTGCGGATCACCTCGATATATTCCGCGCGCGCTTCCTCCCATTTCTTCGCGCGGAGCAGCGCGTCCCCGATGTGAAGACGCGGCAGAAATGCGTCCGGCTCTGCTTTTTGCGCGGCGCGGAACGAGGCGAGCGCTTCCTCCGGTTTCCCCTGCTCGAGTAGAATCAAACCGTGCAGATCGTGTGAGGAGGTCGTGGCGCTGCCACTCTTCTCCGCCTGGTCGATGGCGGCGAGCGCTTCCTCGAGGTGCCCCTGCTGCAGCTCACGGCGAGCGGCATCGAGCGGGTCCACGCCAGCCTGGTTCTGCGCAACGGCGGGGAGCGCGCCGGCGAACAGCAGCAGGACGAGGAGGAGCGCGGGCATTCGATTGTCTCTCATGGCGATGGCGGATGGGCAGGGATTCGAACCCTGGTTGCCTTTCGGCAAACACGCTTTCCAGGCGTGCGCATTAGACCACTCTGCCACCCATCCTTTTCGACCGTGGCTCAAAGTTGCAGCCGGCGGAACAACTCGTCGAGCGGCAGTTGCAGCGCGATGAAAAATTCACCGAAATCGGCGTACTCCGCGCTCACGGGATCGAAGCGCATTTGGTAGACGATCGATTTAATCTGGAACGTGTCGCGGGCGAAGAGCGTCACCCCCCACTCCGCGTCGTCGAGGCCGGTGGAGCCGGTGATGAGCTGCTTCACCTTCCCGGCATACTGGCGGCCGATGGCGCCATGGCCGAGCATGAGCTGGCGGCGATCTTCCAGCGGCAGCGTATACCAGTTGCGCTGTTCGCCGCGCCGCTTGGTCATGTTGTAAAAGGAAACGACCGGCCAATCCGGCAGCGTCGGATACACCCGCTCGTGCCGGTAGTGTTTCATCCGCTCGTCGAAGGCGGCCATCGATTTCTCAAACTCCGGCGTGCCGTGGACGACGCCCTGTTCGTTCTCCAGAATGGCGGCGTATTCCTGATCGCTCATGCGATATTCGCTCTCTTCCGTTAACGAGAGGTAGCTGTAGACCGGCACCAGCACGTCGGGTCCGAGAGCGAGGCTGAGCTGCTTCTCGACGCGGTTCGCGGTGTGGAGATCGGGCGTGACCAGCATAAACGCGAGATCGGCTTTCGGGGTGACGACGCTGAGGGTGAGCAGTTGCGTCGACTCGACGGCGCGCACTTCCTGCACGATCGCGGACAGACGGGTTTTTGCCTCGCGCTGCTCCTCCGGGGTGAGCAGCTGCCATTGACCATACTCGACGCGGTAGAAGAGATGGAGGCAATGCCAGCCTTGCTCGGGGATCAACGCGCCGTCGGCTTCGGTCATGCGGCAGTGTCGGCAGCGGGCGAAACGCGGTCAAGCTTCGGGCGCTGCGGGGTCCCTCCTGCTCATGATCCTGATCTTGATCCTGCTCCTCTGCTTCGGCGGTGCTGGCGGAGGAGAGCAGGATCAGGATCAAGAGCAAGAGCAGGAAGGGCTTCGCCCCATTCGCCTACCGAGTCGGTGCCGTCGCACCCGGGAGGTGCTGCATGCAATACTCCTCACCATCCCGCGAGACGCGGAACTCCAGGTTCGGGTCCGTCAGCTCGGTCGCTCCGCAGGTGGCGCATTTGTGCAGCGGTTCGTCGCCGCCCTGGGATTGCCCGTCGAAGCGTTTCCGGCGGGTCGAGACCTCGTGCCGGTGCCGGAAGTGATGGAGCATCTGCGGCCCGAAGAAGATGAAGTAATTACTGAGCGCAACCAGCAGGCCGAGCCGGTAGGACATTGTCCCCACGAGGAAGCCGAGGAGCAGGAAAGCGCAATAGACCCAGGCGAGCCATTTGATCTTCACCGGCAGGATGAAGAAGAGGTAGATCACCTCCTCCGGATAGAAGAAGGCGAAGGCGAAGAAGATGGTGGTGAACAGCATCCGGTTCGAGAATTGCGCGTCGGTGAGGACGGCGGCGAGAGTCGTGCCGACCATCCCGAGCAGAAAATAAAGCGTGACGCGGAACGGTCCCCAGGCGCGTTCCAGCCCGTCGCCGATGAACCAGAGAAACCAGAGGGCGACCGCCACCAGCAGGAAGTGATGGATTTGCGGAACGAAGATGTAGGTGACGAGCCGCCAGAGCTCACCGGTGCGGATCCGCGCCATGTCGAGCGAGAGATAGGCCTCGAAGCCGGGATTCAGCAGGACGAGGCCGAAGACCAGCGCATTGAAGGTGACGATGATGCGGATCAAACCCGGAACCGCGATGAAGCCAATGCGGCGCTCGAGTCGGTCCAACAGGGTCATCGTTATTGATCGTAGCACACTGCGGCAATGGACCCACCGCGCGCACTGGATTGACGCAGGTGAAGGCGCTGCCTAGCTTCGCCCTCGTGAGCGCCGCCGAGCTGAAATCCACGCCCCTTTACGAGGAACATCGGCGCGCCGGCGGGAAGATCGTGCCGTTCGGCGGCTGGCTCATGCCGGTGCAATACAGCGGCATAGCGGACGAACACCAGGCGGTGCGGAACAACGTGGGCGTGTTCGACATTTCGCACATGGGGCAGCTGATCGCCTCCGGCCCGCGCGCCGGTGAATGGCTCAACCGGATGCTCACGAACAACATCGACAAACTGGAGGTGAGCGGCGGCCAGTACACATTCCTGCTGAACCAGAACGGCGGCATCATCGACGACCTGATCGTCTATCGCACCAAACCGGAGGAATACCTGCTGGTGGTGAATGCCTCCAGGACGGACGAGGATTTCACCTGGCTGCAAGCGCACATTCTCCCCGAGGTGGAGCTGCAGAACCGCAGCGCGGATTTCGCGGGATTGGCGATCCAGGGACCGAAAGTCTGTGAGCTGTTCCGGCTGCTGCTGGGCGATGATTTCCAGCTGCCGGCGCGGAACACCATCCAGGAGGTGCAGTTCAACTCGATGCCGCTGGCCATCGCCCGCACCGGCTACACTGGCGAAGACGGCGTGGAGGTATTCTTCTCCGCCAAATACGCGCCGACATTCTGGACGACCATATTAGAGAAGGGAAAGCCGCTCGGCATCCGCCCTTGCGGGCTCGGCGCGCGTGACACGCTCCGCCTCGAGATGTGCTACCCGCTGAACGGCAACGACCTCACGCCAGAGCACACGCCACTCGAAGCCGGTCTCGGTTTTTTCGTCGATCTCACGAAGCCGGATTTCACCGGCCGCGAAGTCCTCGCGCAGGCGAAGGAGCAGGGCCTCGCGCGGAAGCTGGCGCCGTTCCGCATGGTCGGCAAAGCGCCACCACCGCGTCCGCATTACGCCGTCTATCGCGGCGACGAACGCATCGGCGAAGTGAACAGCGGCACCCTCTCCCCTAGCATGGGCCAGGGCATCGGCATGGCTTACCTGCCGTTCGAGCACGCGAAAATCGGCACCGAGCTGCAGATCGAAATCCGCGGCCAGAAATTTCCTGCTGTCATCGAGAAGAAACCCCTCTACAAAAAAGCATCATGAGCAACGTTCCCGCCGATCTCCGCTACACCGAGTCACATGAATGGGTCCGCGTGGAGGGCGAGAACGCCCGCGTCGGCATCACCGATCACGCGCAGGCGGAGCTCACCGATGTCGTTTACGTCGAGCTGCCGAAAATCGGCACGCAGGTCGAGGCGCGCGGCAACATCGCTGTCGTGGAATCCGTGAAAGCCGCGAGCGACATCTACGCACCGATCAAAGGCGAAGTCGTCGAAGTGAACGAAGCGCTCTCTAACAATCCAGCGCTGGTGAACACCGACCCGTTCGGCGAAGGCTGGATCTTCGTCTTGAAAATGGCGAACGCCGACGACGTGCAGCAGCTGAAAGACGCGGCCGCTTACCGGCAGGCGATTGGTTAACCTCTCACAGGGGCGCACGAACCCCGTGGCCTTTCCATCGAGGCCGAGCACACGGACATGGCCTGGCGCTTACACGAACATGTTCTCCGGGGCGAAATCGACAACCAGGTGCGCGGCCGCATCACTGGTCGCATCTGGCTGGCTGGGATCGACGAACCGCTCGTGCTCGAGCTGACCGGCGATTGCGAGCCGGATATCGCCGGTTCGCTCTTGCGGTTCGAAAATCCCAACCCGCTTCCCTTCACCACCGCCCCTCTCGCTTTGCGGCAGCGCGGCGAGGCTGGTTTCATTTCGGCCGCGCGCAAAGTGCGCGTCTTCGACGTGCCGGTCGAGGAAGCACTCG
>JACCZQ010000097.1 GCA_013695905.1 Chthoniobacterales bacterium | reverse complement strand
GACGGGAAGAACACGATCGCCTCCGCCCAATCCGCCGGCTTGTCGAGCATCGCATTGATGCGGGCATCGACATTGAGTCCGCCGGGGGCGGCGCTCGCCTCCGGAGCGACGATGTTCGGCTCGACCGGAGCGGGGCTGGCGGTTTGGGCCTGCAGCGGGAGAACCGAAAATGCGAGCGCGGTGCAGCAGAGCGCGAGAAGATTTCTCATCGGCTCTGTTTAGCGACCGCCTGGAGGCCTTGGCAACGACATTCTACGCGCGGCGCTAAACAGCGTCGCCCGCCCAGGGCTTTTGGTTTTGAGTCATAGTTTTGTGCTGAGGAGGGCGAAGGCGGCGGAGGGACAGGCAGCGAGTTGTTCTCTGCGCGCGGGGAGCCAGTCGTCGCTGGCGTCGAGGCCGAGCAGGCGCAGGGTGACGCTGCGCAGCAGGGCCAGATTCATGAGCGAGCGGGGATGGCGGGAGCGGGTGGTGTCTTCGCCCAGGGTGGCGTCGCGCCGGTAGTGGTTGCGGTTTTCGATTCCGGCCCAGTGGGAGCGGCTCAGGTTGATCCAGCCTTCGGGCGTGCGCTCCCCCTGCTCCTGGCTGGAGAGGTAGTAGCGATCTTCCATGCTGCTTTGGCCGCTCTTTTTGTCCGTGCGGGTGCTGCGGATTTTCACAATGGCGCGGCTGAAGGGGAAGCCGGTCGCCATCGGTTCGGCCGCGCAGAGGCTCACGGCGCGCTCTTCAACCCGCCCGTGCCCGCAGGTGGTCTGGACAAAAGGGGGGAGCCCCCGGCCTGGGTGCGGGCGTAGGCGAGCAGGGTGGGCTGGTTGCCTTTGATCTGCAAAAAGTAATCGCCCCCTTTCTCGGCGATGAGCCGGGCGGTCTCTTTCTGGCAGTGCAGGGGATCGGCTGTGACGGTTTTGCCCTCGAGCGTGGGCAGCGCGGCGAGGAGTTGCTGCGCGCTCTTCAACTCGCAGCGCTCGGTGTCTTCCTTCTGGTCCATCACGGCCATGGCCACGGGCGAGCCGTCCTCGACGTCCACCAGGCTGACCATCCCGATGATGTCGCGGATCATTTTGCCATCGAGAGCGAGCGCACCGGGGAGCGTGCCGGCCACTTCCCCGAGCCACTCGCTCAAGAGCGCGGCGAAGGGCTCCGGGTCCATCCGGGTGAGCACTTCGTAGAAGACGCTGTAGGTGGGCACTTCGTAAAAGCGGCGCGTCCCTTTTTTGATCGGCAGGCCCAGCTCGGCCCGCTGCCGGGGATGGAGCCGATGGGCAAAGCGGGCGATCTCGCTGATCTGGCGCGCGCCGCACAAGAGCGCCATCGCCACCAGGCTCAAGACCGGGCCGATGCGAAAGCGGGTGTTTTTGCCGCGCGGATCGGGCGCCCGGCGCAAGACCTCCCGCAGGTTGCGCCGCTGCCACTGATCGAGCGGCAGCACCCCGTGGGCGGCCTCGACCAGCGCGCCCGCCTGCTCGGGCGCGAGCGGCACGGCGCACGCCTTCTGCCGCGCCTGCGGGCAAAGTTCCTTCATCCAGAGCCGCTTGGGTCGCCCATTGGGCACGAAATAGTCGACGCGATGCCGGCTGTTGCCCGCGCTCATGCCCACCGGCTCCCAGCCGCCCGCCTTGTAGCAGGTGCCGCGGTAGCTCTCCGGATCGGTAAAGCTCTCGGCCAAAAGCGGCGTGTAGCCAAACTGCTCCTGCCACTGCGCGGGCAACACCCGGCAGGCCGCCGCCAGCGCCTGGCTGGCCAGATTGGGCTCCTGGCCTTTTTCGTGCAGGAGCAGATACCGGCGATTCTGCACAATGAGCTTGAGCCGCCCGGCCGCCAGCGCCCCATTCCAGCCGATCCATTTCTCGCGATCCTTGAGCTTGAGCGCCGCCGGCCCCCAGACCAGCAGCGCCACCCATTGCCCCTCGCGCTCCACCACTTGGCGCAGAAAATCGCCAATGCAGGGCGCCGCTCCCAGATAATGACGCTCCGCCAGCCAGCGATCAAAGCGCTCGCGCTCAGCCGCGCCCACCAGTTTTACTCTCAGTGACGGAACCGCCTGTAAAAGGCCGTTCCCCGACGCGGGGTCATCGTGAAGTGATTTCATCCCACGCCACCACAGCCCAAACCAGGCAAAATGTCTAGCACAGACTTTCTGCCCTCATCTTCAACAGCTTAACAAAAGACAAGCAAGGGCCCTGGTCGCCCGCCGGTGTGCGCGGAAATCTGATTGACGCGCTCTGCGGCACCTCCCTACCCTCGCGCTGGTCTGGCGGAGCGGGAGCAATCCCAAGCCGCGACACGGAAGCCACACGCCCACTCACGATGAAAACAACCTGCGCAGCGATCCTCGGCCTCCTCTTCGCGATCGCACCTTTCGCGCCGGCCCAGGAGGAGGAACCCACGCCCAAGCTGAGTCTGCGGGCGAGTGACTCCGACGTCGCCGCCGAGCCGAGCGTCTCCGTCTCCACGGACCGCAGCACCGACTATCCGAAACCCGGCACACCGCTCGCCACGCCACGGCCAAAAGCTTCGCCCACGCCCGCGACAAAAACCACGCCCGCGCCGCGCGCGACAGCTACTCCGCGCCCGGCTCCCGCAGCACCAGCAGCGACACCGCGCCCGGCGCCCGCCGGAAAACCCGAAGCGATCGTGCGCGAGCTGGAGAATCGCTGGCTGGCGGCGATCAAGGCGCAGGACACCGCCACGGTGGACGCGCTCGTGGCGGATAATTACATCGGCGTTTCCGCGACCGGCCGCTTCATGAACAAAGCCGCTCTTCTCGCCGAGATGAAGAAGAACAAAAACACTTATGACACCACCAGGAACAGCGGCCTCACAGTGCGTGTGCATGGCGATGCCGCGGTAGTGGTTGGCACCACCCGCCAGGTCGGCAAGGATGCCACCGGCAAAGCGTTCGACAACAGCTATCGCTGGACCGACACCTGGGCGTTCCGCAATGGCACCTGGCAATGCGTGGCGTCGCAGTCGATCCAGGTGGCGCGGTAGTTCCCCCGCGGCCGCGCATTCACCCGAGACCTCACGATGGACCCACTCCAGACTCCTCCTGCTGCACCTTTCGAACCCCGCCCGAACTGGTGGTCGCGAAACTGGAAATGGGTCGTCCCCACCGGCTGTTTCAGCATCATCGTGCTGATCCTTATTTTCGTCTTCGCGATCGTGCTGTTCGTTTTCGGGATGTTGAAATCGACCGACGTTTACAAGACCGCGGTCGCATCGGCGAAGAACAATCCCGAGGTCATCGAAGCGCTCGGCAGCCCGATCAAGGAGGGGATGCTCGTCGGCGGCAAAACCAACATCGAAGGCTCGTCCGGTGAAGCAGATCTCTCGATCCCGATCTCTGGGCCGAAAGGCAAAGGCACCATCTACGTGATGGCGAAAAAATCCGCCGGTCGGTGGAATTTCGAGACGATGGAGGTGGAGGTGCACCAAACCAAGAACCGCATCAATATCGCCCCGACCACGACCTTGGAAACGGACGACGAGAGCGAACAAGAGGAATAACCGAGCATGAACTCCGCACGTCTTCTGGCCGCGATGGCCGCAGCTTTTGTTTGGACGTTTTTGACCGATTTCCTGATCCACGGCCTCTGGCTTGCGCCCGATTATCGCGCCACGGCGGAAGTCTGGCGTCCAGAAGTGGCGATGCAGGCGCGGTTCATCTATATGGTCCTCGGGCATGTCCTGATGGGAGTCGTCTTCGCGGTACTGTGGGCAAAAAGCATCTGGCGCGGCCCTCTCGCCGGCGCGGTCTTCGGCTTCTGGATGGGCGCGTTCCAGCACGTCGTGGTGGTGTTCACGTATGTGGCGGTGCCGGTGCGCGGCGACATCGCGGCGAAATGGATCGCCGCCGGCATGTTGCAGGCGGTCGTGCTCGGCGTGCTCGTGGCGCTGATCTACCACAAACGAGGCCTGGCTCGCGCCTGATGAGAAGTTGCGGCCTCGACGGCTGCGGCAGGATCGGCGAAAGTCGGCGATGCTCAGGATCTCCGCTGTCACTTGTGTCGCGTTTGTTGCTTTTGTCGTCTCCGCGGTCGCGCAGCCGCCGCCGAGCAGTCCCTCCCCGACAGTGACCGCGTCTCCTTCACCGGCGCCGACTCCGGTTGTCTTTTCCCCGCAAACGCTCGCTGAGTTAAAGCAGCTGCAGGAAGCGGCGCTGAAGAGCGACTACGCTTACCGGCACACGGCGTTTCTCGCGAACAACATCGGCCCGCGGCTCAGCGGTTCGAAGCAGGAACGGCGCGCGCTCGAATACGTGGCCGATGAGATGAAGAAGCTCGGCCTCGAGGTGCGGCTGGAGCGGGTGATGGTGCCGCATTGGGTGCGTGGCGAAGAAACCGCCGCGCTGGTGGAGTTCCCCGGCATGGCGCCTGAGACGACGCAGAAGATTGTGCTCACCGCGCTCGGCGGGAGCGTTGCGACACCCGCCACGGGGCTGACAGCAGAGGTCATTGTCGTGAACAACTTCGACGAGTTGCAGGGGCTTGGGCGCGCCAAAGTCGCGGGAAAGATTGTGCTCTTCAACAAGCGCTTCGATCAGCAAATGGCCGCGCAGGGGTTCGGCGGCGAGGCTTACGGGCAGGCCGTCATCTACCGCGGGCTTGGACCAAGCGCGGGCGCGCGCCTCGGTGCAGTGGCCGTTCTGGTGCGTTCGGTCGGCGGCGCGGTCTATCGTCTGCCGCACACGGGCGGAACGCGCTATGCCGCGGACGCGCCGGAGATACCCGCTGCCGCCGTCGCCGCAGAGGACGCTGATTTGATCGCGCATCTGGCGCGCGAAGGCAC
>JACCZQ010000467.1 GCA_013695905.1 Chthoniobacterales bacterium | reverse complement strand
GGGCAGCCGCTCGCGCGCTACTTTCCCGATGTGGTTTCAGCGGTCGCGCAGCTGCCGGCAAAACGGTTTGTCATCGATGGCGAGCTGGTGATTCCGGTGAACGGCGCCCTCTCCTTCGACGAACTGCAGCTGCGGCTGCATCCGGCGGCGAGTCGGGTGCAGAAGCTTGCCGCCGCCAACCCGGCGATGATGGTGGTCTTCGACTTGCTAGGCGATGAAGACGGCAAATCCCTCCTAACGCTACCGCTGCGGGAACGTCGCCGGCAGCTGGAGCAATTCGCCAGCGCGAATTTCAAAACCAACCACGCGGTGCGCCTTTCCCCTGCCACGACGCAGCTGGAGCAGGCGAAGAAATGGTTCGACAAAGTGGGTGGCGATCTCGACGGCGTGATGGCGAAGCAGCTCAACGCCGCCTACGCCTCCGGGGAACGCACCGCGATGGTGAAGGTGAAGCAGATCCGTACCGTCGATTGTGTGGTGGGAGGTTTCCGCTACGCGAGCGGCGCGCGGGTCATCGGTTCGCTGCTCTTGGGCCTCTACGACGAGGCCGGTTTGCTGCACCACGTCGGATTCACGTCCGCCTTTAAAGCGAGCGAGAAGCGTGAGCTCACCGCAAAGTTCGAAGCGATGAAGAAGCCGCCGGGGTTCACTGGCAACTCGCCTGGCGGCCCCAGCAGGTGGAGCACGGAACGGAGCGGCCAGTGGGAGCCGGTTGATCCGAAGGCCGTGGTGGAAGTGACCTATGATCACTTCACCGGCGGCAGGTTTCGTCACGGCACCAAGATCATCCGCTGGCGGAAAGACAAAGCGCCGCGGCAATGCTCGATGGAGCAGGTGCTTGGCCGCGAGGGGAAATCGCTGGCGCTGCTGTAGGGCGCTACCTCCGCTCCTTGTCATGTCGACCAAAGTGGAGACATCTCCCATCACTTCCGAACGTCTGACCTGCAGCTGCAGAGAAGATTAGAGATTCCTCCACTCCGCTTCGCTCCGGTCGGAATGACAGGAATGTGAAATCGCGCCGGCGCGAGTAGCGCTATCGTAGTGAACGACGCGCAGAACTACCGCACGTCGAGATCGAAAAAGATGCGCAGACGGAAGAGGCCTCGCCGCGTGGTCGCGGGTGGCGCATCGACTTGCGTCACCTTGCGGGACACGGCCATGATCGACTCATCAATGGCAGGATATCCCGACGACTTCGCGATCCGGAAACGCGTGACGCGGCCGCTCTGATCGATTTGCACATCCACCGGCACAGAGATCTTTCCCGGCGGCGCGGTGATCGCCTTTGGCTGCACCCAGGCGCGGTAGAAACGGCCGTGCAGCATGTTGCTGTAGCGGCTGTCGGGGCCGACGCGCGTACGGGAGCCGCCGAAGCAGCCGGCCAGCAGAACGAGGGCGACTGTGCAGGCGATGAGACGGAGAGGAAGAGCGGCGCGGTTCATTGTTCGGGATTGAGTTCGAAGTTGATCTTAACCTCGTAAGGGCCGTTGCCCAAACTGGCCGGCAACGGATCGACGCGGCTGACTCGCCGCGCCACTGCCGCCACGGAGGCATCTACTACTACGTTTCCGGAAGGACGCACGATGTTGAATCCGGAGACGCGGCCGTCCTGCTCGATCCGCACCTGCACGAGCGCCGACATTTTCGAGCCGGCGGGCAGGGTGGTGGTGGGCTGCACCCAGCCGCTGTAGAAACGATCGTGCAGCCGTTTGCGGTAGGAGGCGAGCTGCGAGGGATTGGCTGCTCCGCTGCCGCGGCCGGTGGTGGAGCCGCTGGTGCCGCTCACCGCGGTTCGAGCTGGAGCACTCGTTCCCTGCTCGTTAGGCGTCTGTTTTGGCTCGGCTGCTGGTGTAGGCGTTTCGGCGGGTTCTTCGGATCGCGGGGTCGGTTGGGGCGTCGGCTTCGGAGTGGGTGCGGGAGAGGCCTTCGCAAGCAGCGTCTGTTTAGGCGTGGGTTTCGGGGTGGGCTTACGCTTCGGGGTGGCTGTTGCTTTTGGTGTCGGCTTCGGCTGCGGGGAGGGAGTCGGAGGAGGCTTGGCCGTAGGCCCGGGCGTCGGAGACGGTGGGAGTGTCGGCGTTGGAGTGGGCGTGGGTGTGGCTACTTCGATCTCGCTCACGACCGGGGTGACGAGCGGCGGCTCCTCCGGTGGCGGCAGGATGATCTGTTCCTCTGGTGGTGGAGTGGCGATCGGTTCGGGCGGTGGCTCGGGTTCCAGCGCTGGCGGAGGAACGACTGCGCTGGCCACGAAGGCGCCGCCTTCCATCCAGACCACGTCGCTCGCAGGAACTTTCTTTTTCTCCACGCTCAGCCGGATGAGGCCAACGAGCGCCGTCACGTGGCAGATTCCGATAATCGCTACATTGCGCCAGAACCGAACGTCGCGTGGCATGGCCTAACGAGTCTCCGCTTGCGTGGCGACTCCGATCTTCGTGATCTCCGCGCGTTGCACCGCTTCCATCAAGGTGACGAGCGTCTGCACGGGAAGCTCGCGGTCCGGACGGATGACGACAGCGACATCAGGGTTCGCGCGTTTCACTTCCGTCAGCCGCGTGGTCAGTGTGGCCGCATCGACCGGCTCATTGTTGAAGCGGACGAGGGACTCGCGGTCGATGGAGACGGTCTGCACCTTCGACGGATCGACGGCGGCGCTGGTGGTGCTGCTGGTAGGGATGGCGAGATTAAAGCTGTTCTCCAGCAGGGGGGTGGTGATCATGAAGATGATCAGAAGCACGAACGCGAGGTCGAGTAGCGGGGTGACGTTGATCTCCGAGAGAGTGGAAAGGGCGTGGCGCTGAGAATGACGGCGGCGGCGCATGTTAGCGGCTCCTCCCCGTTGAGCGTTGGACGTTAAACGTTGGACGTTGAACGTTTGCATTCGCGCAGGAGAAACGTCCAACGTCCAACATCCAACGTTCAACGTTCAATTCGGCAGCGCCGTTCATCGCCCGACCTCCTGCGTGCGCGCGCTGTGATCGACATACTTGTGCTCGAACTCGGAGGCGAGTTCGGCGGCGAAGTTGTCCATCTCGACGATGATGGCGCGGATGCTGGTGACGAGAAAGTTGTAGCCGAACATTGCCGGGATCGCGACGCACAACGCGGTGACGGTGGTAATCAGCGCGCCGGAGACACCGGGCGCGAGCGTGGTGAGATTGGCCGAGCCGGCGACGGCGACATCGCTGAAGGCGTCCATTACTCCCCAGACGGTGCCGAGCAGGCCGAGGAACGGCGCGCCGCTCACGGCAGTGGCGAGCAGGATCATCTGCGATTCGATCTGCAGCGCTGTTTCGCCGACGGCACGGTCCATCGCAGCGTTGACCGCGCCCATTTGGGCGGGCGTGATTTTGTCGGCGGTGTCGAGTCGGGCGCGGAAGGTTTCATCCACTTCGGCTGAGCCTAACAAGTGGAAGGTCATCTCCTGGCAGCCGGCTTGATAGACGTTGAAGAGTGGTGAACCGGGGAAGCGGGCGTGGCTCTCGAAAAGGCGGAGCGGCTGGCGATCCTTGCGGAACGCGGCGCGGAATCGCTCCGTCTGTTTTCGGGCGAACTGCACCACCCGCATTTTCGTGATCATGACGGACCAGCTGAAGATGGAGCCGACGACGAGCACGCCGAGGATGACTTTGCCGGCGACGGTGGCTTGCTCAAAGGCGAAGAGAAGGCCGCCCGCCGCGAGAATGGTCAAAGGAAATAATGTCGCCAATCTGCACGTTGATAACCGAATTCCGCGAAAAGGAAAAGCAGCGAACTGATGGCACGGAGGAGCAGCGACACTCCTGTCGCCGGAAGCACGCTGGCGACAAGAGTGTCGCCCCTCCGATCAGGTGGCGGAAAGCTTGCGCGGGTACGTTGGGCGCAGGCGCGCGGCGACGATGAAGGCGAAGCCGAGCGCTACCAGGAAGAAGGAGAAAAATTGGCCGCGGGTAAACATGCCGATCAGCGCGGAGTCGGGTTCCCGATAATACTCCATCAGGATGCGAAAGATGGCGTAACCGGAGAGGAAAAGACCGGTGATAACGCCGTTCGGTTGCCGCGTTCGGGTGCGGACGAACCAAAGAATGAGAAACAAAACCACGCCTTCGAATAACGCCTCATAAAGCTGCGAAGGATGACGCGGAGTGAGAACGGTTCGCGGG
>JACCZQ010000019.1 GCA_013695905.1 Chthoniobacterales bacterium | reverse complement strand
TTTCCTACTCGTGGGCATGCTGGTGGCGGTCTTCTGGATCTCCTCGCACACCAAGCGATTCCTTTTCAATCGCTTCCTCGCGCACAGCGGGCTGAACCGCTCCCTGCAGTACGCGCTCGCGCAGATCATCAGCAACGTGGTGCTGGTCATCGGCATCCTCATTGTGCTGACGAATACCGGGATCAATCTCGGCGCGCTGGCGGTGTTTGCCGGCGCCATCGGTGTCGGCATCGGCGTGGGGCTGCAGAGCATCGCCAGCAACTTCATCAGCGGGCTCGTCATTCTCGCGGAGCGGCCGATCACTCTCGGCGACCGGGTGGAAATCGGCGAGACCGCCGGCCTGGTGCAGCGGATCGGCGCCCGCAGCACCGTCATCCTCACGAACGACAACATTTCCATCATCGTGCCGAACTCGAAATTTATCGAGGATCCGGTCACGAACTGGACACTGGGTGATCCACGCGTGCGCTTCCGGCTGCCGGTCGGGGTCGCCTATGGCAGCGATGTCACAAAGGTGAAAGCGACGCTCATCGCCGCCGGACGCGAGCATCCGAACACGCTGGCGGATCCGCCGCCGAATGTGTTCTTCTCCGGGTTTGGCGACAGCTCGTTAGACTTCGAACTCGTCGTCTGGAGCAGCGAGATGAGCTACCGCCCGCGCCGCTACAAGAGCGACCTCTACTTTGCCATCGAGGAGAAACTCCGCGCCGCCGGGATCGAGATTCCCTTCCCGCAGCGCGATGTTTACATCCGCAGCGGCGACATGCGCGTAGCCACTGTGCCCGCGCGCGATGAATAACCTGCCCCTGATCGCGCCTCCTCCTCGCGCCACCCTGCAAATGGAGGGCGGCCGCTCCATTGCTTTCCGCGGCGGAACCGCGCATTTCGTGGTCGGTGCAGAGGGGCTGAAGCAGCGCGCTGAGTGGACGGCGGCATTCGCCCGCACGTGCAAGGATCACCGCTTTTACGAGATCATCGAGCAGACGCTCGACTCCGGGTTCGAACACCACTACGCGCTCCTCGAAGATGATGCGGGCGAGGTGCTCGCGATTCAGCCGCTCTTCTTCGTGCAGCAGAATCTCGTCGAGGGTGTGCCTGCTCTGCGCGCGCCCGTCGAAGCGGTGCGGCGGCATTATCGCCGCTTTCTCACCATGCGCATCCTGATGGTCGGTTGCGCGGCGGGGGAAGGTCACCTCGGGTTGCGGCAGCCGGAGGACGCGGCCTGGGCGGCGGAGGCGTTGCACGAGGTGCTCAAGCCGTACGCGCAGAGCTGCAGCGCGTCGCTCGTGGTGTTGAAGGATTTTCCGGCGCCGTATCGCGGCACGCTCGGCACCTTTTCGTCAAACGGCTACACGCGCGTGCCGAGCATGCCGATGACGCGGCTGCGCCTGCCGTATCGCGATTTCGAAGAATACTTCCAGACGCTCAGCAAGGCGACGCGGAAAGATATGCGACGCAAGTTTCGCAAGGCGGAAAAATCTGCGCCGCTCCAGATGGAGGTGGTGACGGATGTCAGCGACATTGTTGACGAGATTTACCCGCTCTACCGTCAGGTGCACGATCGCTCCGCGCAGAAATTCGAGCATCTCACGCATGATTACTTCTCCCGTCTCGGCCAGCAGATGCCGGAGCGGACGCGCTTCTTCCTCTGGCGGCAGCACGGGCGGCTGGTGGCGTTCAGCCTTTGCCTGCTGCACGACGGGACGCTGTATGATGACACGCTCGGGATGGACTACAGCGTGGCGCTCGATCTCCACCTCTATTTCTACACCTGGCGCGAGGTGGTGAGCTGGGCGATTGCGCAGGGCTTGGACTCCTATTGCAGTAGCCCGCTGAACTACAATCCGAAGCTCCACCTCGGCTGTGAGCTGGTGCCGCTCGATCTCTACGTGATGCACACGAAGCCGCTCCTGAACCCGGTGTTCCGCGGCGCGCTCAAATACCTCGGGCCGACGCGGCACGATCCGTTGCTGCAGCGATTCCCAAACGCGCACGAACTCTGATTTCCCGCTCGTGCCGCCGCCACCCACCGGTTTCGCCAATCCATGGCTGCATCTCGCGCTCAGCGCGGTCTGCACCACCGTGTCTGAGTTGTTCCTGAAACGCGGCGCGATCGACACCGCGCACATCTCGGAGCAATGGGGCTGGACCGGCGTCAC
>JACCZQ010000463.1 GCA_013695905.1 Chthoniobacterales bacterium | reverse complement strand
CACGGCAGGAGCGCCGCCGGGTCGAGGCCGTAGGAGTCGGCCAGCTTGCGAATCTGGACGGCGGTCAACTGGCGTTCGCCGCGGACGAGGCGATAGGCGAGCGAGGCATCAATGCCGAGCAGCCTCGCGAGGTCGGCGGCTTTCTCGCCGCGCTCCGCGAGCACGAGGCGCAGCAATTCAGCGCCGCGCGCCCGGTGGATGGGGAATTGGGCGCTCTCCCATTTCTCGTAGAGGTCGCTGAGGAGGTCGAGGTAATCGGTCTGCTCCGCGTTGAGCTTGTGTCCGGCGAGAAGGTCGATCATCTCGGCGGCATTCTCAGCATCCACTTGATCGTGGATGGGACGGAGCAGGTGCATGGCCATGAGGCCCGCGTAGGTCTTGGGAATTTTGGCGAACGGCGTGGCGGGTTTGGCGGTGGTTTTCATAAGCGGCTTTTCCAAGTGTCTTTGCAGTATTCGGCGTGGGTGAGGAAGTTCAGGGCGAAAACTTTCCGGCGGTCGTAGTGGATGGCGGTGATGAGGCGGAAATCGTTGCCGCAGAGATTGAAGACGGTGACGGTTCTTCCGCTTTTGACTTTCACCTGGTCGGCGTGAGGAAAGGTCTTGCGAGTGTCCACGAGGTTTTTCCATGCGGCGGAAAGCGTGAGCCGCGCCCAATCGTCGAGGGGCGTGGCCGCTTTCGGGAAACGATGGGCATATGCGACCAAAGTGGTTCTTTTGATCAGCCGCACGGTGAGGACAATATGTCCACAGTCGGGCTAATATGTCAATCGGCTGGTTTGCGCCGTTTTGCGAATTGACCTTGGAGTCGCTGGGTGGGATTATCCCACCATGATTCTGACGCTCGATTCCAAGCGGCGGCTCACCGTCCCGGCGGCACTGGCAAAGACTTCGCCGGGTGATGCGTTCGCCGCTTTCTACGACAACGAGGAAGACGAGATCATCCTGCGGCGCATCAAAGGCAAAGGTGATTGGCTGGAAATTATGCGGCAATGTCCGGTGCCGATGGACGATCTGCCGCCGCGGAGCCGGGAGTATCCAAAGAAGCTGAAGCTATGAGCTGGCTGCTGGACACGGATGTCCTGAGCCAACCCGCCAAGCGGCAGGGGGTTGGAAAAGTGTTGCGGTGGCTGGAGGAGGAGCGGGCGGATTGCTACACGAGCACCATCGTCGTGGGACAGCTCGCTTATTGGGTGCACACAAAGTCCGGGGTGCAGCGGGAGCGGCTCCAAACGTGGCTCAGACGGCTGCTGATCGGAATGGAGGGTCGGGTTTATGGATTCACGATCGCCGTGGCGCATGTGTGGGCCGAGCAACAGCGCCAGTTCGACGAAGCCGGCGTGCCGATGCCGATTGCCGACAGCTTCATTGCCGCGACCGCCCGCCGCCACAACCTCACGATCGTGACTGGCAACGAGAAGGACTTCCGGCGTCCGGGACTGAAGGTGTTTAATCCGTTCAAGGAATTGCCGGCGGAGTAGCAATGGTCTTTTGCGATGGCCTACACCGACATCAACGGCGAAGATCGGCTGGTCCAAAAGACGTTTGCCGATCATCTGCATGATGTCCTCGGTTGGGAGAGCGTCTATGCCTTCAACGACGAGACGTTCGGGGCGGATGGACGCTCGGGCGCGCGGATACGCGCGAGGTGGTGCTCATGCGGGATCTGCGCACGGCGATTGCGCGGCTGAACCCGCAATTGCCCGCTGCGGCCGTGGAGGAAGCGGCGGTGAAGATGGCGCGGCACGATTTCTCGCGCTCGCTACTCCAGCACAACCAGGAGTTTCACGGCTTCATTCGCGATGGCGTGCCGGTGTGCTTACCGGGATGCCCAAGGTGCGCTACGGGAGACGCGGGCGCGGGTGCTTGATTTCCAGAACGGCCAAGGCGCGGACGGCAAACCGAACAATCGCTTCGTGGCGGTGCGCGAGCTGAAGATTACCGGGCTGCGTTCGCCGAGCTATAACCGCCGGGCGGACATCGCGTGCTTTGTGAACGGACTGCCGTTGGTCTTCATCGAGCTGAAGGCGGTGTATAAGAACATCCGCGCGGGCTTCGACGGGAACCTGCGCGATTACCTCGACGAGCACGTCATCGCACACGCGTTTGATCACAACGCGTTCCTCATCGTGAGCAACGGGCACCGGGCGCGTTACGGCTCGATCACCAGCCAGTGGGAGCATCTCGCTGAGTGGAAGCGCACGGACGAAACCGACCGCGGGAGCGTGAAGGCGCAAGCGCTCCTCGACGGGATGCTCGCCCACGACCGGCTGCTCGATCTCGTGGAGAACTTCATCCTCTTTGATGCGAGCAAGCCAGGCGCGACGCGCAAGGTGGTCGCGCGGAATCATCAGTTCATGGGCGTGAAGAACGCGGTGGCCTCGGTGTGGCGGCAGGAGGAATTGAAGCGGGAGTTTCCACCGGAGCGCCGGCTCGCGTATCGCGTGGTGGAACTGCCGCGCGAGGAGGCAACGGATGCCGATCAGGCGGTGTTGCTCGGTCCCCAGGCGCCGGCGACACTCCAACTCGTGGAGTCGGCGCATCCCGATCTCGGGAACCGACGAACAAAAACAGGCGGTGGCGAAGAAGGTCTATGAGCACGTCTGGCAGCAGAGTGCAGGCGGGCACTTTCAAGCCGGAAAAGTCGCTGCATAAGGCCGGCGTTCCAGAGTGGCTCAGTATGCGGCTCCGCCTTAAATATTCGGAAGCGGCGCGTGTCGCGGTTTGCGTGTGATAAAGACCAAGCGTCGCGAAATCGAGTTTTCAGACATGAAGCACCATCACGAACAACCCGAGAAGAGGGACGATTGCTGCGGGCAGCAGCACGCTCACGAGAAGCAAACGCCTTCGCGCCGCCATCGTGGGTCGGTTCCATCCACAAAACGAAACGGATCCGCGGAAGTTCGGTGACCGGACTTTATACTGTCCGCGTCCATTCCTGCCATCGTTCTTCCATATCTTCGAATACCGGCAACGACCGCGGGAGTGGCGTACTCCGCACCAGACTAAAGCTGCGGGCGAACAGCTCCTCCTCCTTTCCAGGCAGCAGCGGAAAGCGGGCGGCGTTTTCCGCGTTACTTTTGCCGCTTGGCCGACCAGAGTCGCGGCATTCTCATGGCGAAAGCGAAAGACTGGCGGAACGCCAAGCCGGAGCTGTTCACGCGGATGTGGTGGCGCCGGTTAGCGGGTTGCTTCCCGATGGCCGGTCGCGATTTTCTCGTCGATAACGGCTTCCATTGGGCCGGGGCGATGGCGTTCTACAGTCTGCTCTCCGCGCTGCCGCTCCTCGTCCTGGTGGTCTCGCTCCTGGGCAATTTCGCCGATCGCGATTGGGCGGCGCAGCAAATCACCGAGCGGCTCCGCGATTTCCTCCCGCACGGCGAGGAGGAGGTGCGGGAGATCGTGGTGCAGGCACTGGATCGCGGAGGGGGCACGGGAATGGTGAACATCCTGATCCTGGCGTGGAGCGGGTCGTACGTCTTCGCGGCGCTAACCACCGCGCTGAATCTTGCGTTCGATGTGGACGAGACCTACGGCTTCCTGAAGCGCACACTGCTGCGCTTCGCAATGCTCGGCACGGTGGGGCTGCTCTTCGCCCTCGCCCTTTTTTCGCGACCGGTGATCAGCGTTCTCTGGCAGACGGTGGAGAAAATGCCTGCCTGGCAGGAGGCGGCGCGCACTGTCCTGGCGGCGGGATTGCCGGCGGTGTTGATGATCGTGTCGCTGTTCTTGATCTACCGGTTGGTGCCGCGGACGCGGCCGGCGTGGTCGGTGGCGCTCGCCGGCGCGGTTTTCGCGACGCTGCTGTTCGTTTTGTCGCGGGTGCTTTTCATCAGCTACCTCGGAGCGACGATGGAGGATTTCAACATCCTCTACGGGCCGCTCACCCTCGGGGTGGTGCTGCTCTTCTGGGCGTGGGTGGTGGCGATCATCGTGCTGCTCGGCGGCGAACTCACGGCGGTGCTGCATTCGGTTTTGATCAAAGGGATGACCTTCGACGAGGTGCTGGAACATCACCTCGACCGTTCACCGACCGAGCGGCAGAGAGGGAAAACCTGACGCGGCCTCAGCGCTGCACTTCGAAGGTGACGGTGGTGAATTCGCTCTGCCACGGCTGGGCCGGATCGGCCGGCGGATGCAGCTGCACGTTCGTCAGCAGCACCGGGCCGGGCGCAGCGATTTTGAATTCCACTGCGCCGTCCTCGCCGGTGACGCGGAACTCCGGCTTCCCGCCGCCGCGGTGGAGTGCCACCTGCGCGTGCGGGAGCGGTGCGCCGTTCCGGAGGAGCTGGAATTTCGCCGTCTCACCGGCGCGGATCGTGGTGGGATTCTGCGATGGGACCAGCTCGAGGGTGAGCCCCACCGGCTGCTTCCACGATTCATCCGCGGCGCTGGGATTGCCGACCGCGACAAAAGTTTTCGCGCACTTGGCGTAGAGTTCCTTCCACTTCTGCTTTCCTTTTTGCGCCGCCCACGCCTGCTCGATCTCAGCGGAGGCGCGGATCTCCTCGAAGTAATGTGCGACGTCGGCGTCGCTCATCTCGATCTCGCGCGGGTGCAGCTGCACCCATACGATCGCGACTCCTGGTGTGCCGAATGCCTGCTCCAACCGCAGCGCCTTCTCCCCGGCCGTCCCCGTCTTCAGCTCGCCTGTTTCTGAACCAACACGATAGCCGCTCCGCTCCACGCGCTCCGGCTTCGGCCCCGTTTCCAGTTTCGGGAATTCCATCCCGCTGGTGAGATCGAAGCTCACCGGCTCGCCCGGTTTCGCGGAGTAGGTGGAGGGTGAGAGCCAGGTGTCGTGGGCGCGGGCCGCAGCAGCGGTCACGAGCAGTAAGAGAACGGCGGCGGGGAGAACCTTCATGCGCGCAAACTACCACACGCAGCGAAGTCACACATGTGCCGCAGTTATTATTTGGCAGGGCGCCTGCCCTCTGGCAAAGCTTCGCACCGACAACTGCAGCATGAACTTCGAGCAGATCATCATCTTCGGCCTGCTCATCGCAGTATTCCTGGCGTTCATCCGGGAGTGGGCGCCGCCGGATCTGGTGGCGATGGGCGCGCTGGTGGTGGTGCTCGTGACCGGAATCCTGAGCACGGATGAGGCGCTGGAAGTTTTCAGTAACAGTGCGCCGGTCACAATCGCGGCGATGTTCATCCTGAGCGCGGCGCTGGAGCGGACGGGGGCGCTGGATGCGATGGGTGTGCTGTTCCGGCGGATCGCGGGACGCGGGGAGCTCCGCGCGTTGCTGGTGCTGATGGTGGTGGCGGCGGTGCTCTCCGCCTGCGTCAACAACACTCCGGTGGTGGTGGTGTTCATGCCGCTCGTGCTGGGGCTGGCACGGAGCACGGAGATCAAGGCGTCGCGCCTGCTCATTCCGCTGTCGTACGCGTCGATCGTGGGGGGGACGTGCACGATGATCGGGACGTCGACGAACATTCTCGTGGATGGCGTGGCGCAGCAGTATGGGATGGCGCCGTTCGGGATGTTTGAGATCACGAAGCTGGGGCTCGTCTACGGGGCGGTGGGGATTGTTTACATGCTGTTCGTGGGACGAAAACTGCTGCCGTCCCGCGAGACGCTGTCGACGTTGCTCGATCCCGATTCGACCCGCGAATTCCTGACGCAGGCGGTGATCAGCAGCAAGTCGCCGCTCGTCGGCAAGACGCTGCCGGAGACGCCGCTCGCGAAGATGCGGGAGGCGCGGATCATCGAAGTGACGCGACGGGGACGCCGGGTGCGGACGCCGCTGAACACGCTCGAATTCGAGGAGGGCGATCACCTCCTGCTCAAGACGCACGTCTCGGGTGTGGAAGGAATTCGGGAGACGGCGGGGATTCATTTCCAACCCGAAGCGGCGCTGGGCCTGGAGAATGTCCACACGGAGACGGCGGTGCTGATGGAAGGCATCATCGGGCCACAGTCGTCGCTTGTCGGCCGCACGTTGCGCGAGCTGAACTTCCGCCAGCGCTATGGGGTGCTGATCCTCGCCGTCCACCGGCAAGGCGTAAACCTGACACAAGATTTCGAGAACGTGCGGCTGGCGTTTGGCGACACGCTCCTCGTGCAGGGGCCGAAGGAGGGGATCGCGCGGCTGCTCGAGGATCGGGATTTTTTGAACCTGACGCAGCCGAAGCAGCGGTCGTTTCGTCGGGATCGGGCGCCGATCGCGATCGCGGCGATCTTGAGTGTGATGCTGCTGGCGGCGTTCAATGTGCTGCCGATCGCGGGGCTGGCGCTGGTGGCGTGTTTCGTGGTGGTGGTGACGCGTTGTGTCGAGCCGGCGGAGGCTTACAACGCGATCGATTGGAAGATTTTGTTCATCATCTTCGGGATGCTGGGGCTGGGGCGGGCGATGGAATCATCCGGCGCTGCTCTGCTGGTGGCGACGCAGGTGACGGGGCTGGTCGGCGCGCTGGGGCCGATCGCGGTGCTCTCGATGGTATACCTGATCGCGTCGACGTTGACGGAGATGATCAGCAACAACGCGGTGGCGGTGCTGTTGGCGCCGATCGCGATCGGGATCGCGCAGAGCATGGGGCTGGATCCGCGGCCATTCGTGGTGGCGGTGATGTTCGGCGCGAGCGCGAGTTTTGCGACGCCGATTGGGTATCAGACGAACACATATGTATATGGTGCCGGCGGCTATAAATTCTCGGATTTTCCGAAGGTAGGCGTGCCGCTGAATTTGATTCTCTGGGGTGTGGCGACTGTGTTGATCCCGATCATGTGGCCGCTGACGCCGCGGTAGTGGAACATCACAGCAGAATATTGACATCAAAACCGGAAACGGACATCATCAGATCACCATGCGCACCACGTTGAATCTTGATGACGATGTAGTCGCTGCTGCGCAGCAGTTCGCCAGCAGCAGGAAGGTTTCGCTGGGCAAAGCAGTTTCAGATCTGGTGCGGCGCAGTCTCAATCGCCGCCACGGGACGCGGGAGGTGAATGGCTGGAGCGTCTTTGATTTACCGGCAGACTCTCCACGCGTAACTTCCGAGGACGTAAAGCGGCTCGAAAGCGAGGCGCTTTGAGCGTGTGGCTTCTCGACACGAACCTGCTGATCGCGATGCTGTGGCCTACGCACGCTCTGCACGAGCAGGCACAGGAATGGTCTCGCGCCCAGCAGCAGGTTCAGTGGGCCACCTGCCCCTTTACGCAGAGCGGGTTTGTTCGAATCCTCTCAAATCCAGCATTCTCGAGTGACGCCGTATCGCCGGCAGAAGCAACGGAGCGGCTGTCGGCGAATCTCTCTTCGCCGCGTCATCGGTTCCTTCCGGCGTCGATCTCTTTCGCACAGGCGGTGGCGCTGCTTGGCTCCGCGTTACAGGGGCATCGGCAGGTGACGGATGCATACCTGCTTGGCCTCGCCGTCCATCATCAGGTGTGTCTCGCTACGTTCGACCGGAGTATCGAGGCCTTGGCTGCGTATCGGAACCCTGAGGTGGTGCAGGTGATCGGCAGCTGAGTTGTTTTTCTGCGCAGCGGCGGATCGCGAAAGAGACCGCCGATAATTTTACACACCGGCTGGGGGTGATAGGTTCCCGAGCGCGCCGCTTTGTCTTCTGCGGCGGCCTCTTTTTCCATGGACCAAAACCCACCCTTTCCATCGCCCGAAGAACTCCGCTCGAAGCTCTCCGAGTTCATGCAATCGAACTTCGGCGACAAAGTTTCCTTCTCCACCATCGCGCAGCCGGATGCCGCCGGCAGCGACACGGAGGAGAAGCCTCCGGGCGACACCGATGAGGTGTTCGAGTTTGGATTTCTGCCGCGCGACATCAAAGCGCATCTCGACCGCTTCGTCATCAAACAGGACGAGGCGAAGAAGGTGCTCTCGATCGCGGTGTGTGATCACTATAATCACGTCAATTACCTGCGCCGCCTGGAGCGGGAAGATGCAGCGCGCGCCGAGGGAACCGAATACGCGAAGCAGAATGTCATCCTCGTCGGCCCCACCGGGGTCGGTAAAACTTACCTGATCAAGCACATCGCGGAGCTGCTGAAGGTGCCGTTTGTGAAGGCGGACGCGACGAAATTCAGCGAGACCGGTTATGTCGGCGGGGATGTCGAAGATCTGGTGCGGGAGCTGGTGCAGAAGGCCGATGGCGATGTGGCGCTGGCGCAGTTCGGCATCATTTACATCGATGAAATCGACAAGATCGCCGCCTCGGGAAACATGGTTGGCCGCGATGTGAGCGGGCGCGGTGTGCAGACGACGCTGCTGAAGCTGATGGAGGACACGGATGTCCCGGCGCGGAGCGCGAACGATTTGCAATCGCAGCTGCAGGCGGCGTTTGAATTCCAGAAGCGCGGCGGGAAATCAAAAAAGGAGACGATCAGCACCCGCCACATTTTGTTTGTGGTGAGCGGCGCCTTCGAGCGGCTGAAGCAGCAGGTCTCGCGGCGCATCGCGCAGGGGCAGATCGGGTTCAACGCGGAGCCGCGGCAGGTGATGGATAACGAGCTGTTTCAGCACGTCACCACGCAGGATTTTATCGAGTACGGGTTTGAGCCGGAATTCATCGGCCGCCTGCCGGTGCGGGTGGTCTGCGAGGAACTCTCGGCTGACGATCTCTATAAGATCATGAAGTTCTCTGAGGGCAGCATTCTTCGGCAATACGAGAGGGCCTTCCGCGCCTACGGGATCGAGATTAGTTTCGAAGATGAGGCGCTGCACCTGATCGCCGAAGAAGCGGCGAAGGAGAAGACGGGCGCGCGTGGATTGCTAACGGTGTGGGAGAAACTGTTGCGTGATTTCAAATATCACCTCGCAGGATCAGGGCTGACGCAGCTGCGGGTTTCCTCCGAGCTGGTGCGTGAGCCGAAGCAGGTGCTGGAGCGATTGATGGCGGAAGGGCACGAGCAGGAGAACGCGGCGCTGGTGCAGAATGCGCGCGCGTTTGCGGATCAATTCGGACGCGAACACGGCCTGCAGATTGAGTTTGAGGAAGGAGCGCTGAATCGCCTGGTGGAGCGTGCGCAGGCGGAGCGGATGACGATGCCGGAACTCTGCGCGCATTTGTTTAAGGATTACCAGTTCGGTCTCAGCCTGGTGCAGAAGAATACCGGCCAGACGAGCTTCACCCTCACACGCGAGGCCGTGGAAGCGCCCGATCAGTTCCTGAGCGAGCTGGTGGTGCGGTCGCACTATCCCCTTGCGCCCGCGGACAAGAATTGAGAGCACTGGCGGGGATGAAACGCTCTACCGTCGCAGCGCTCATCGTTGGTGCACTCGTGAGTGCGCTGATCATCGCCGCGCATGCCACGCGACTGCTGGGTCCGCTGGAGGAAGCAACGATGCGGCTGCTCACCTGGGGGCGACCGGTCAACGCCGTCGTCGGGAGCTGGTTCCAGTACCTCGTGGTGGTGCTGCTCGCGATGGGCGCGGCGTGGCTGGTCCTGGCGAGCGCGCGGAGGAAACGGCTCCACTGGCCGTTCGGAATTATCGCGCTGGAGCTGATCACCGTGACGTGGGTTTGCCTGCTCTATCAGGTTTTCTTTCAACCGCTCCCGTCGCTCTTCGCGCTCGCCCTTGGTTATGCCGCGGCGAATGGCTACGTCACATTTCGCGGACGAAGCCGTTCCGGGGTGGCGCGGGATTATTTCGCCGGTCGGTTATCGAAGGAACAGTACGCGCGGATCACCTCCGGCGAGCTGCCGTTCGAGCCGGAAGCCAAGAGTTACGAAGTCACCGCGGTGGTGTGCGACATCGCGAACAAACACGACCTCGCCGATGAATGTCCGCCGGCCGAGCTGGCGGCGATCACGGAGAAGTTTATCGCCTGCGCCACCGCCTCATTCCTGAAAGCCGGTGCCTATATCGACACCGTGACGGGCG
>JACCZQ010000539.1 GCA_013695905.1 Chthoniobacterales bacterium | reverse complement strand
GCACCACACATGGCGAGGGCGGGACGCCGCTGGCGCTCTCCCATGGCTTCTACAATACGCTCTCGCAGTTCATCCAGGACCGGTTCCACGAGCGGCTCGGGCCGACGGCGCCGCTGGTGGAGACGATGTTCTCGCGGTTCATGGAGGGGCAGGATCCGACCGAGTTTTCGCTGCGGGAGAAGGCAAACTTCGTCGCGCAGGGGGTGCTCAGCGGGAAGATCTTCGATTTAGCCAAACCGGCGAACGTGTCGCTCTGGCGGGAGCTTTCCGGTCAATTCGCGCAGCCGGAGGTGAAAGCGCGGCTGGCGCAGGAGCTGGACGACGGCAGCTCGCCGGAGCGGCGGGCGTTTCTGATGGCGAATCTCGTGAGCGAGCAGCTGGCGTTCAGGTTTTTCGAGAAATTCGTGAAGCAACTGAACGGCGGGAACGTGCTCGAGAGTCTGCAAGCGCTGACCGGCATCGCGCCGATCCTCGTGGTGCTGGCGCCGTATATTTACGGGTTCCACAGTCAGGCGCCGTCGCGGCCGTGGCTGCGGCGGGTTTGCCTCGAGATGACGGGTGCAGTCCCCCGCCCTCTCCAGAACCGGAAGCGGGCGTGGTTCACCGACACGCTGGAGGATGTCAACGGCGTCTCCACCACGATCCGTCGCATGGCGGCGGCAGCGGCGGACGCGGGCGAGGAGCTGGTGGTGGTCACGTCGATCGGGGAGCTGACGGTCACCGACGTCCCGATCAAGAATTTCCGTCCGATCGGGCAATTCGAGCTGCCGGAGTATGAGCTGCAGACGCTGAGCTTTCCGCCGATCCTGCAAATCCTCGATTACGTGCAGCGGGAGGGGTTCACGGAGATCATCATCAGCACACCGGGACCGATGGGGCTGACCGGGCTGCTCGCGGCGAAGATGCTGAATCTCCAGACGAGCGGCATTTATCACACTGATTTTCCGGAATACATCCGCATCCTGACGGAGGACAGCTTTCTGGAGAGCCTCGCCTGGACTTCATTGCGGTGGTTTTACGGGCAGGTGGATACCGTCTGGGTGAACTCGGAGCACTATCGGCGTTGCTGGGTGGAGCGCGGGATCGAAGAGGAGAAGCTGCAGATTTTGCCGCGGGGGCTGGAGACGACGCTGTTTTCGGCCGGGAAGAGGGATCTCTCGTTTTGGGAGAGGTTTGAGCGGCGGGCGCCTCAGGTGGAAAAGGGAAAACGTTCAACGTCCAACGTTCGACGCCGAACGCCCAAATCGGAGGGTGCCGCTGTTTTGCCGCGGTCGGGTGTGGAAGCAGACGCAGGGCTCGCCCCTCGCGAGAAGCCTCCTACTTCGACATTGGACGTTAAACGTTGGGCGTTGGACGTTTCTTCCTCCTCTCCACCCGTGCGGCTTCTCTACGTCGGCCGCGTCAGCAAAGAGAAAGACCTCGACATTCTCGCGGCTGCTTACCGCCGCCTCCGCGATGCGCAGGTGCCGGTGCAGCTCTACATCGTCGGGCTCGGCCCTTACTCCGAGCAACTCGCGGAGTCGCTCCCGGACGCGGTCTTCACCGGCTACCTCGCCGGCGAAGAACTCGCTTGCGCCTATGCCTCCGCGGACGTCTTCGTGTTCCCCAGCACCACCGACACCTTCGGGAACGTGATCCTCGAAGCGCAGGCCTCCGGGTTGCCGGTGGTGGTCTCGGATATCGGCGGCCCCGCTGAGCTGGTGGAGCATGGCGTCACCGGGCTCATCACCAAGGCCAAAGACGTGGAGGATTTCGCCCGCGCGATCGAAAAGATCGCTACGGATGGAGCGTTACGTACTGCTATGTCTCTGCGCGCGCGGGAGAGCGTCCGCGACCGCAGCTGGCCAAATGCATTCCAGAAATTTTGGGCTGCGACCGCAACCCCGCGCACGAACGAACGTTAGTTAGAGGCACGGTGGCTCGGTCGATCCGCGGCTCGTATCCTGATTCATGACCCGTATTTTCTGCATTCTGCTGGCGCTGGCGCTCACCACCGGCTCGTTGTGGGCGGACGAAGGGATCCGGCAGATTCAGGAGCAGCTGCGGAAGCGGAGTCTTTATTTCGGCGATATCAATGGCCGGCCCTCGGAGGAATTCGTCGGCGCTCTGAAGAAATATCAGGAGCGCAAGGGCTTCCCACCCACCGGAAGAGTCGATGATGTGACCGCCACTTCGCTCAATGTGCGGCTCGCCGCTGCCGCGAGCGTGAAGGATGAATGGCCGCAGGAGCCGATCCTCCGCAGCGATAACGCTCTGGAATTAACGGAAGCACAGCGCGAGATCCTGGAGGCGTCCGCCAGCGCCGACCTCTCCGCGGCCACGCCCCCGCCGCCGGCCGAATCTCCTGCCCCGTCGCAGAACATTCCGCGGGAACGCCTCCAGGCCATGGTGGAAGAGTCCCTGCGCGATGCTGAGAAGGACAACGTGGAGGCGCAGGTGCGGTATTTCGCGTTCCCGGTGGATTATTTCGATCACGGCCCGGTCGACGCCGCTTTCGTGCGCCGCGGCACGGCGCGATACGTGAAGCGATGGCCGCAGCGCGAGTATAGGCTGACGGATTCGGTCCGCTTCATCGCGGCGGCGAATGACACGGACACGTTGGTGCAGTTCCCGATCGAGTTCAATCTCAGCAGCCCCGCGCGCAAAGCCACGGCACGTGGTCGGACGATGAATTTTTGGACAATTCGTCCTGAGGGTGACGAATTAAAGATCGTGAGCATCCGTGAGGAACGGTTGCGCGAGTAGCAGCAGCTCCGGAGAATACCGGTCCGCGGGGCGGCCAGCCGGCTCCTGAGAGGCCCGGTGTCCGCAGCCACACGCCATGAAAGTCCAAACCAAGATCATCCTTCTGCTCGTCGCAGTCGTCGCCACCTTTCTGGTGGGGATCTGGGCCTTTCGCACCTACGATCAGAAAAATTTCCGCAAGATAGCCGATGATCGTTTCGTGGAGCGGAACAGCTCTTTCGACGAGTTCCTGAAGCACAACGGCCAGTGGCTGAAAATCCTGGCCGACGATTACACGCTCCTGGATCGCATGGTCGAAGCGATCGGCAACAAAGACACGGTCTGGTTCGAGACCGACATCGACCGGGCGAAGCTCGATAGCTTCCGCGCCAACGCGGTGTGGGTTTACGGACCGGACGGCACACTCCTGCACCAGATCGATAATTTGACCGTGGACGGCTTCGACGTGCCGGTGCCCCGAGAGGCGTTGGCCCGGATTTTCGCGGAGCGGCCGCTCGCACATTTCTTCGCGAAGGTGCCGCTCGGCACTTCCGGCGAGGCCATCATGGAGATCCGCGGCGGCACTATTCATCCCTCGAAGGATTTCGAGCGGCAGACGCCGCCGGCGGGCTACTTCTTTGCGGGACGTTTGTGGAACAAACCGCTCCTGCACGAGATGTCGCTGTTCACCGGCAACGAAATCTCCATGGCCTTGCCGCCCTCCGCGGCGGGCGACAGTTACACGAACGAGCAAACCGGCCTGATCGTCTTCTCGCGGCCGCTCCATGGCTGGGACGGCGAACGGCTGGCGCAGCTCGTGGTGCGCAACGACGCGCCGATCGTGCGGGAATTGAACCGCTCCGGCGAACGGCTCCGGATTTCGCTGATGCTGTTCGCGGTGGTGCTGCTCTTGTTGCTCACGGTGTCGCTGATGCAGTGGGTGAGCCGGCCGCTGCGCCTGACGATGGACAGCCTGAACCGTAGCGACCCGACGCCGATCGCGTCGATGTACAACGACACCTCGGAGTTCGGTGAGCTGGCGCGGACCATCCAGAAATTTTTCGAGCAACGGGACAGTCTCTTCCGCGAAATGGAGGAACGCCGCGCCACCGAGGAGGCGCTGCGGAACAGCGAAGAAGAACTGCGCCAGTCGCAAAAGATGGAGGCGGTGGGACGCCTCGCCGGCGGTGTGGCCCACGATTTCAACAATCTGCTCACCGCGATCATCGGTTACGCGGAGCTGATCAACTCCCGCGATGGGTGCGATCCGCTGGTGCGGCAGCATGCCAACCTCATCCGCAAAGCGGGCGAACAAGCCGCCACTCTGACCAAGCAGCTGCTGGCGTTCAGCCGTAAGCAGTTGCTGCAGCC
>JACCZQ010000533.1 GCA_013695905.1 Chthoniobacterales bacterium | reverse complement strand
CCGCCAAAGTTCGCGACTCGCGAAAGCTTTCGGAGTCGCCAGCACGCTGGAAGCGTGCGCTCCCCGAAATGCCGGCTCCGCGCGCGCAGCACCCGATTGTAACGATCTATCTGTTACAGAACACTAGAACGTGTAGCCGAGCCCCACCCGCCGCTGAGCTGTTGCTCCTGCGCACCCTGCCCCGGCAGCTACAGCACCGCACCTGCGTTTTCCCTTCTTCCCGGTCGCCCCCCATGATCAACTCAGCCCATGAACGCTGAGCAGCTCCGCGTCGCCGCGAATGACCGGGGCGCGGAGCCATGGGACCTGTGGGGACCGTATCTCAGCGAGCGCGCGTGGGGCACCGTGCGGGAGGATTACAGCGCGGACGGCGACGCGTGGAATTACTTCCCGCACGAGCAGGCCCGCTCCCGCGTCTATCGCTGGAACGAGGATGGACTCGCCGGCATCTCGGATGACAAGCAGCGGCTTTGCTTCGCCTTTGCCCTCTGGAACGAGCGCGACCCGTTCCTGAAAGAGCGGCTCTTCGGCCTCACCGGCCCGCAGGGAAACCACGGCGAAGACGTGAAGGAAATTTACTTCTACGACGACAGCACGCCGACGCACAGCTACCTGCGCATGACCTACCGTTACCCGCGCGCCGCGTTTCCCTACGACGAACTGGTGGAGCGGAATCGCACCCGCTCGCGGCACGAACCGGAGCTGGAGCTCGCCGAGACCGGGGCGTTCGACGGCGGCGACTTCGAGGTGGTGGCGGAGTACGCGAAGCAAGCGCCGCGCGACATCCTCATCCGGGCGACGGTGACGAACCGGAGCGACCAGGCGGGCACGCTGCACCTGCTGCCGACCTTGTGGTTTCGGAACACCTGGAGCTGGGGCCGCGATGCACGCCGGCCGCTTCTGCAGGCGAGCGACGAGGGCGCGGCCGTGCAGGCGGTGCATCACTCGTTAGGCAAGTACCACCTTTTCTGCGCGGCGCCGGACGCGCTGCTCTTCACCGAGAACGAGTCAAACCTGCAGCGCCTCTGGCAGGTGCCGAATGGCAGCGGGTTTGTGAAGGATGGGATCGATGAGTTTGTGGTCCAGGGCCGGACGGAGGCGGTGAATCCCGCCCGCACCGGGACGAAAGCGGCCGCTCATTACCGGCTCACGATTCCTGCGGGCGAGCAGCGCGTGGTGCAGCTGCGGTTCACCGCGGACGAACTCGTGTCGCGGGAGCCGTTTGGCGATTTCGACGAGATCTTCGCGCGACGCCGCGCGGAGGCGGACGAGTTCTACGCCGCGCTCGCGCCGGGTTGCCTCACGGATGAGCACCGCGCGATCCAGCGGCAGGCGCTGGCGGGGATGTTGTGGAGCAAACAATTCTATCACTACATCGTGGAGGAGTGGCTGGAGGGCGACCCGGGACAGCCGCCGCCGCCGGCCGCGCGGAAGGAGCAGCGCAATGCGGAGTGGCGTCACCTCCACAATGAGCGGGTGATGTCGATGCCGGATAAGTGGGAGTATCCGTGGTATGCGGCGTGGGATCTGGCGTTTCACTGTCTCCCACTGGCGCTGGTGGACGCGCGCTTCGCGAAGCAGCAGCTCGATCTTATCGTGCGCGAGTGGTGCCAGCATCCGAACGGGCAGGTGCCGGCCTACGAGTGGAACTTCGGCGATGTAAACCCGCCGGTGATCGCGTGGGCGGCGTGGCGGGTTTACAAGATGGAGCAGCGCCAGACGGGCACCGGCGATCGCGCGTTCCTCGAGACGGTCTTCCACAAAATGCTGATCGCGTTCACCTGGTGGGTGAACCGGAAAGACTCGGAAGGGAACAACATTTTCCAAGGCGGTTTTCTGGGGCTGGATAACATCGGCGTGTTCGACCGGAGCACGCCCTTCCCCGGCGGCGGCTATCTGGAGCAGAGCGATGGCACCAGCTGGATGGGGATGTATTGCCTGAACCTGATGCGGATGGCGCTGGAGCTTTCCCGCCAGAACCCGGTGTATGAAAACATCGCGACGAAGTTCTTCGAGCACTTCCTCGCCATCGCCAGCGCGATGAACAATGCCGGCGGGCAAGGCATCGGCCTGTGGGATGAGGCGGACGAGTTTTTCTACGATGTGCTGCACCTGCCGGATGGGCGTTACATCCGGGTGAAGGTGCGGTCGCTGGTGGGTTTGATGCCGCTGCTCGCGGTGGAAACGATCGAGCCGGAGCTGCTCGAGGCGGTGCCGGGATTCAAGATGCGGCTCGAGTGGTACCTGCAGAAACGTCCCGAGCTGGCGGCGCTCGTCTCCCGCTGGCAGGAACCGGGCGCCGGTGCGCGCCGCCTCATCGCGCTGACCCGCGGCCGCCGCATGAAGCGTTTGTTGCGCCGCATGCTGGACCCGGAGGAATTCCTCAGCCCGTACGGGGTGCGGTCGATGAGCAAGTTCCACCAGGCAAACCCGTATGTTCTCGACGCGTGCGGGGAGCGGAAGGTCGTCTCGTACGAGCCGGCGGAATCGGAGACGGGGCTGTTCGGCGGGAACTCGAACTGGCGCGGCCCGGTGTGGCTGCCGTTGAATTATCTGCTGATCGAATCGCTGCAGAAGTTTCACCATTACTACGGCGACGACTTCAAGGTGGAGTGCCCCACCGGCTCGGGCCAGTTCATGACGCTGGAGGGTGTGGCGAATGATTTGTCGAATCGGCTCATCTCGCTCTGGCTGGTGAATGAGAAGGGGGTGCGGCCATTTGCCGGCTCCTCGGGGGCGGAACTGAAGGGTGCGGGAGACGCGGGGCGTTACCTGTTCCACGAGTACTTCCACGCCGATACCGGGGCCGGGCTGGGCGCGTCGCATCAGACGGGCTGGACGGGATTGGTGGCGAAGTTGATCCAGCAACAGGGCAGCCGCGGGACGATTGTGCACCGGGATCCGTTTACGGATCTATAGCCGGGCCGCAGCCGAGGCGTCCGCTACCGCAGGCGCAGGTATTCCCAGCGCGCCAGCAACAGCAGTGCGGCGAGAATGGCGGCATCAATCACCATGTGCGTGGCGAAACGGAGATTCTCCGTGGCGCGGCCGAAGCAGCCGCAGTTGAGATCGAGTCCGCGCACTTCCGCCGCGATCGTGGCGCCGACGAAGATCACCATCAGACCCATGAGGATGGCAATGGCTCCCGCGCGCAAGCGGCCCGTGAGCACCGCCAGCCCACACAGAATCTCCAGCCATGGCAGGTAGAACGCGAGCCGCATGCTCAGCGGGTACGGGAGAATGCGGAAGTTATTGATGTCATTGCCGAAGGTGACGGGATCCCACACCTTCAGCGCGCCGGCGTAGATGAAAACCGCTCCCACGGCGAGCGCCACCAGCGTGTGCAGAAGGCCCTGTCCCGGCCGGCCCGCGCGGTTCCCCTGCGCGCCCATGAAGGGGGATTGGACGTGGCGCACGCTATTCATGGCTGCGCCGCCTGCCACGCTTCCCAGCCGCCATGCAGCACGTGCACGTTCGGGAGTTGCGCCTCTTCCTTGAGCCGCCGCGCCACCTCATGACTGGCCTCACAACTCTGGCTGCTGCAGTAAACCACCACCTGCTTGTCCGGCGACCACGCGGCCAGCATCGGCGGCAACAGATCGTTCCAGCGATCTTCGTTCAGCAGCTGCGCGTTCGGGATGTGACCGGCTTCGAATTGCCCTTCCGGCCGCGCGTCCACCCAGAGGACGGCGTCGCCCCAGGCCTGCACCTGCGCGAGTTCCACCTCTCCTTCGCGCACGGCGGGCGCATTCCACGCCACGTTCTCGCGCAGATAGAGTCCCTGCACGATGGCGGGAAGGAAGGCGAGGCCCAGCAAAAGCAGAGCCTGCAGGAGCAACCGCCGCGTCACGTCCTAACGAGTGGCCGCGCCGGCCGGCCCCGTCACGCGGGCGGAGGCGACAAACGTCTGCGGGAAATCCGGCTGGATCGTCAACGTCGTGGCGGATTGCTTCGCGGTGTCCTTCGGCTGCACCTGGATGACGAAGTCGCCGGAAGCAGCGCGCTCGACTTTCGTGGTGAACTCCGGATTCGAGGAGGTGACCTGCAGCTTGCTGACGGCGACCCCCGGGCCCGGTTTCACGGTGATCTGCTTCGGCTTCGGCGCTTCCCCGGCTTCCCAGTAAACAAAACTCGGCTGGACCGCGAGCGACTGTCCTATATTGGCCGTGAGGAGGAGGTTCGTCATCGGCTGCTCCGGATGGTCGGTCTGCACGCTCACGACTTTCTGCTGGAGGCCGGTGCGATTACCGATCGTGAAGGTGGCGGTGAGCTCGCCCTTCTCGCCGGGCGCGACCTCCCTTTTTTTCAGCTCGGGAACGGTGCAGCCGCAGGAGCTTTTCACGGCCACGATGCGGACTGGCGTGCTGCCTTTGTTCTCGTAGGTGAAGTGCGCCACCGCCTCCTTGTCGCCCGGTTTCGGGTTGAGCTTGGCCTCTGTCTTATCCCACGTGAGCTGCGCCTGCGCCGTGCTGATGGCCGCCAGAAAGAGAGCTGCCAAAAGCGGCTTCGTCGTCCGAATCATGGTGAAGCAAAGAGGCTTACGCACCTTGTGTCAAACCTCCGCACGTGGCGCCAGATGGTCGCGCACGTAGGCGGCGACCGCCGCCCGCCAGCTGCGTGGCCTGCGGCCGGTGACCTGCTGGTATTTTGCAATCGAGAGAGCGGTGTAAACCGGGCGCCGCGCGATGAAGTTTTTCATGTCGGCGAGAGCGAGTGGACCGACCACCTCCGCGCGCAGCGGAATTCCCTCACGCCGGCAGCAGTCGAGGCCCCACTGCCCATACTCCTGCCACGTGCAAGCGCCCTCATTGGTGAGGTGATATACGCCGCCGGGCGTGGTGGAATCCAGAAACGGGCGCAGCAGGTCGGCGGTGTCGACAGTGTAGGTGGGGGTGGAGATTTTGTCGGCAATCGCCTCCACCTGCTCCTCCTCGCGGGCTCGTTTGATGATCGCGTCGAGAAAGCTCGGCCGATCCGGGCCAAACACCCACGAGACGCGCGCGACCACGTGCTGCTCACCTGCGGCCCGCACGCGCTCTTCCCCCGCGAGCTTCGACGCGCCATAGACACTGATTGGCTTCGCCTCGTCCTCCTCGGTGTAAGGCTGCGACGCTCCGCCATCGAAAACGTAATCGGTGCTGATGTGAATCAGCCGCGCCCCTCTCGCATTGCAACTGTCCGCCAGCACACCCGGGGCGATGGCGTTGATGGCGAACGCCTCCTCCTGCTCCGTCTCGCAGCGATCGACATTGGTCTGCGCGGCGCAGTTGATCAGAACATCGAAGGCGGTGTTGCCTAACGACTCGCGCAGTTGCTCCGGCGCGGCGAGATCGAGCTCCGGGCGCGTGAACGCGCGCACCTCGTAATGCAAGCTGTAGAGGCGGGCGAGCGCCGCACCCAATCGGCCGCCTGCGCCGGCGATCGCCACCTTCACCGCTGTATCCTGCTCTTCTGGCACGCTGTCATGTAGCAGAAAGGCGTGCCGTTCGGCGACACGTCTGCCGGAAATACTTTCCGGCGGCCAGGAAAATTACCGGATCTCCGCCTTCGAGGAGGTCGGCACGAAGGTTCCGGATTGCGCCTTCACCTGGCCGACGTCCGCCGCGTTGATCGCTCCGTTTACATTCACGTCCGCGCGGAAGTTTCCCGCCCCGACCGCGACGCCCGATTGCGACTTCGTCAGCCCGATGTCGGCGGCGTTCACCGAGAGGTTGCCGTTCACATCGCCGAGCAGGAACGCCACCGTCACCGCATTGTCGGGCAATACTTGCGCGAAACTGTCGGTGACTCCGGACAACGTGACGGTGACCGTCTGCGCATTCGCCACACCGGTGAGGGCGACCGCCATCGTGTTGCCGTTAAGAACAGGTGTGCTCGCGATGTTGCCTGTCCCGCCCGTGACGGTGGCGGTGCCGCTCACCACGGGATTGCTGAACGTGAAGACAAGGAGGTGATCGCCACCTGCGCCACCGGCGCGGCATTCCACGCCCGGCGTGCCGGAGAGCGGGAGCTCGATGTCGTAGATACCTGCGCCGGAGCCGTGTTCCTTGCGGGAAAGGGCTGATACGAGTGCGAGCGCGGGAGCGAGAGTCCGGATCGTGAAACCGGTGTTGCTCACCCGCGCGCCGAAGCCCTGGCCGAAATCGGCATCCGCCGCGGTCAGATTGATCACACGCACAAACGCGAGATCAGCGGCGTATTCTGTGCCGGGCTGCAAGCTGCCAGCCGGGACCACGTAGGAGGTCTGTGTCCCCGGAAAAGGGGCTGGGGCCACCGGGGAATTGTAAATGACCAACTGGATGAGATCATTCACCTGCGCGCCCGAAAAGGCAGCCCAGGTAAACGTGTAGTCGATCGTCGAGTCGATCACGAGAACGCCATTCTGCCAATCGGCCGCAGGCACTGTCAGCCGCGGGACTGTAGGAAACCCGAAGAAGGAGAAAAGCAGCGACATCGAGCGGGAGAAGGCACCCGCGTCGGTGTTGACGGTCAGATTGTAAGTACCGGTGCCGTAGGCGGCGTCGAGCTGCGCAGCCGTAGTGAAAGTGTCGAGAATCGTGAAGACGCTGCCGGCGCCCACCGACGTGTAAGAGCGCGGGCTGGCCGTGCCCGGGAAAGTGAGAGTGGCGCTGGCGATCGTCGCCGTACCCCGGGCGACGAACGAGCCGAATTGGAACGGCTGCGTGGAATCGAGAATCGGCGCGCTCGAACTCGCCTGGAGATAATTCTGGATCTTGGCGTGGGCGAAGCTGCCAACTGTCTGGCCGAAACTGCTGGCGGCAGTGAGAAGGAGCGCGAGCAGCACGACCGTTGCACGCGCGGACCGAGAATGGGAGCGGGGGTTCATTACCCGCAGCTTGTAGCAGAAGTGGAAAAGCACACAACCTGATAAATCGCACCAGGGTATTCGTTCGCTGCTTCGCCGCTAGTACCTGCCGGCGCGCTCCAGGAGCGCTTCCCACCAGCCTTTGTTGTTCAAATACCAGTCGCTGGTGCTCTCCAGCCCCTCTTTGAAGTTGTGGAGCGGCTTCCAGTTTAGCTCGCGCTCGGCAAAGGAGCTGTCGATCGCGTAGCGGCGGTCGTGGCCGAGGCGGTCGGTGACGTAGGAGATGAGGCTGTGGGACTTGCCGAGCTTGTCGAGGATCAGCTTCACCACGTCGATGTTCACCATCTCGCTGTTGCCGCCGAAGTTGTAGACGGTGCCGGCTTTGCCTTCGAATAACGCGGCGATGATCCCGGCGCAGTGATCCTCCACGTGGATCCAGTCGCGCACGTTCCGGCCATCGCCATACACCGGGAGCGGCTCGTCGCGCATCGCTTTGATGATCATGAGCGGGATCAATTTCTCGGGAAATTGATAGGGCCCGTAATTGTTCGAGCAGCGGGTGACGACCACATCCTGGCCGAACGTCTTGTGGCAGGCGAGGGCCAGCAGGTCGGCGCCGGTCTTGCTCGCGGAATAGGGGGAGCTGGGTTCAAGCGGTGACTGCTCGGTGAAACGACCGGTTTCGCCTAACGAGCCATAAACCTCGTCGGTCGAGATTTGCACAAACCGCTGCACACCGTGGCGCCGGGCGCAATCCAGCAGCACGCTGGTCCCAACGACGTTCGTGTGGATGAAATTTTGCGGCGAATTAATGCTGCGGTCCACGTGCGACTCCGCGGCGAAATTCACGATCGCGTAGAAGCGGTGCTCCGTCATCAGGGCATCCATCTGGTCGGCATTCGCGATGTCGGCCTTGAAAAACTCGTAGCGGTCGCCGTGCTCCTCCACCACGCCGTCGAGGTTAGCCATATTCCCGGCGTAGGTGAGCACATCCACATTGCTCACGGAAGCCGGCTTGTAATGTTCCAGAATATACCGAATAAAGTTGCTCCCGATGAAGCCACAGCCGCCTGTCACAAGAATGCGCATTGCAGCGCGTACTAACAGTGCTGCCGGTGGTGCGCGAGCGGAATTTCCGTCGCTCCCGCAGCACTTCGATGATCACATTGACCGCGCCGCCTGAGCGTCGCCCGCGTTCGCCGGCAGACTTCTAAACCTCGATGAAGCCAAAGCCGCCGCGCACGAAAAAGCGCACCACCACCCGCTCCTCCACCCGCCCTGCCACGACGGCCGCCGCAGCGCGCGCGGATTCTCCGGCACGACCAGACCGGCGCGACGACTTCCGGAGCCGCGCGGCCGAGATCGATTGGACCCCGTGGATGATCATCGCCCTCGGCGCGTTTCTGCGGCTCCTGTTCCTCGCGGTCAAGCCGCCGCACTTCGACGAAGGCATCAACGGCTGGTTCGTCGATCAGATGACGAAGAACGGCTTCTACAGATACGACCCGACGAACTACCACGGGCCCTTTCATTTCTACGTGCTCTTCCTGTCGCAGACGCTCTTCGGGCGGAATCTCTGGGCGCTCCGGCTGCCCGTGGTGTTGGCCAGCATTTTCTGCATTAAGCTCACGCTGAACTTCGAGCCACTGGCAGGTCGCAAGGTCAGTCGCTGGGCGGCGCTGGCCATGGCGGTGTCGCCGGCGTTTGTCTTCTACGGACGTTACTCAATCCACGAGGTCTGGCTGGTCTTGTTCTCGATGCTGTTCATCCTCGGCTTGCTGGGACTCTGGAAATTCGGGACGCGGGGATACCTGTGGTGCGCCGGGATGGGGTTCTTCGGCATGGTGCTGACGAAGGAGACCTACATCATCCATCTCGGCTGTGCGCTACTGGCGTTCCCCGTCGCCTGGATCACGCACCGGATGGTCCGCGCCGAAGACGCCGGGCCCGCGCCGCAACGTTGGAACTTCGTGGATATGGTGGTGGTGCTCGGCACCGGGCTGGCGGCGCTGGTCTTCTTCTACAGCGGCACGTTCATGAACTGGAAGGGCGTGCTGGGATTGTACGAGACGTTCGAGGCGTGGTTCCGCACCGGGAAGGAGGGCAATGGCCACGAGAAGCCCTGGTATTACTGGCTGATGCTGACCGGGCGCTATGAGCCGGTGATCGCGGTCGGTCTCCTGGTTTCGCTGTTGACGCTGTGGTTCCGCAACGTCCACCTCCGCTACCTCGCCATCTACGGGGTCGGGACGTTGATGGCCTACAGCATCGTTCCGTATAAGACGCCGTGGTGCATCATCAGCTTCGTCTGGCCGCTGCTCTTCATCTTCGGGCTCGGCGTGCTTCTACTGCCGCGGCATCTCCGGCGCACGGGGCAGATCGTGGCCGGACTCGTCGTCGCCGCGTCGCTGGTCTTGTCGATCCGCATCAACTTCTACAAGGCCACCACCGACACCGAGCCTTACGTCTATGTGCAGACGTATAATGACATCGACAGGCTCACCGACCCGCTGCTGACTCTCGCGCGCAAAGATCCGCGGGCTTACCAGCTCGTCGGCCACATGATCCGCCAGAGCGCTTACCCGTTCCCGTGGAGCCTGGGAGATTTCACGAAGATCGGCTACTACGAACGCGACAATCTGCCCACCAAGCTCGACGCCGCTTTCCTCCTCGTGCAGGAGGATAAAATCGAAACCGTGGAGAGCCAGCTGACGGACGCCTATTACACGATGCCGCTCACCATCCGGCCCTATCAGGACACTTCGAAGCTCTACCTGAGCGCGCGAGTCTTTAAGGATTTCTTCAAGGGGCAGGTGCCCGATTTCGTGGGCGGCAGCAGCAATTTGGAGAGCCCATGAAGTGGCTGGCGGCGGGGCTCACCTTCGTCAACTTCGCCACCATGAGCGCGCTGCTGCTCGGCGTGCTGGCGAACGGTCTCACCCGGTTCCTGGCGGGCTTCGCCGTCGTGTTTGCGCTGGTCGTGGCGGTGGTGGCGTTTCGCCAGACGCGCCCGGCGCCGCCGGGTCGGCCCGCCGCTGACGAAGCGAACGAGGCGAACGGCGAGGAAAATGTCGACACCCCGCCGGTAGCTCCGGCGGTGTGTTATTCGAAGCATGTCGGCTTCTGGATCATCGCCGGCGTTTTCGCGTTCTTCGCCTTCCGCTCGTTCTGCTGGCTCATCTACATCGATGGCAATCAGCTGAAGATCCAGTCGCCGCACAATCTCGGCGACCTCGCGCTGCACCTCACCTACATCAACAATTTCGCCTCCGGCGTGCCGCTCTGGCCGGAAAATCCCATCCACGCGTTCAGCAAGCTGCGCTACCCGGCCGGCACTGATCTGTTCAATGCGCTGCTGCTCCTGAACGGCATCGAGATCAACCGCGGCCTCGTCTGGGCGGGGCTGCTCGGCTCGCTCGCCAGCTTTTACGCGCTCTACCGCTGGGGCGGCAATTTCGCGGTCGCAGCATTTCTGTTTAATGGCGGACTGGCCGGCTTTGAAATTCTGCGGCGCTGGCAATTGCTTGATTACCAGGCGGACAGCGGCATCGCCTGGAAAAGTCTGCCGCTCACCATGCTCGTGACGCAACGAGGGCTGCTCTACGCCTTACCCGCTGGCCTGCTGCTGCTCTACCATTGGCGGGCGAAATACTTTCCGCCGCGCGAGAGCAACCGCGACGCGCTGGCCGCTGTCTCGTTGCTGCCCTTCTGGCTGGAGCTGTCGCTGTATGCGTCGATGCCGCTCTTCCATGTGCACACGTTCCTCGCCCTGAGCCTGGTGGCGGCGTTTCTCTTCGTCATCGGCCGGCCGGAGATGCGACGGCAGCTCTTGACGGTCGTCGCGGCGGCGTTTCTCCCCGCCACTCTGTTCATGTGGACGATCACCGATCATTTCCGCGCCAGCTCCGTCCTCGCGTGGAAACCGGGCTGGGTGCAGAACACCGGCGACTTCGCAGCACCGTTCCTGCAGTTCTGGCTCCTCAACTTCGGAATCTTCATCCCGCTCGTGCTGGTGCTGCTTGGCACGTTGCTTTACCGCGCGGTGCGCAGCCCGGCGGGAGTTGACGCGGCGGGTGGCGACGACTCGCGCACGCCGGTTTCATCGCTGCTGGAAAAATTCCGCTCCTCCCCGGCCCTCGCGTTCCTCACACCCGCGGCCGTCCTTTTTCTCTTCGCGTGTCTGGTCAAAACCGCTCCGTGGGAGTGGGACAACATCAAGCTCATCATCTGGGCATACCTGCTGGTGGTGCCGTTCCTCTGGTCGGAGCTGCTCGCGCGCTGGCCGGTGCCGGTGCGGGTCGCCGTCTGCGTGGCGCTGTTTGCCTCCGGGTTTATCTCGCTCTTCGGCGGCCTCATCGGGAAACGCGACGCTTTCACCATCGCGGAGCGGGCGGAGCTGGATGCCGTGGGAGGAGCCGTGCGCCGCCTGCCGCCGACGGCGCGTTTCGCCGCCTTTCCCACTTACAATCACCCGCTGCTCCTCCAGGGCCGGCGGGTGGTGCTCGGCTATCCCGGGCACCTCTGGACGCAGGGCTTCGATTACAACGAGATGCACCAGAGCCTCGGCCGCCTCATGACCGGCGAGCCGGATTGGCGGGAGCAGGCGCGCGCGCTCGGGGTGCGCTATCT
>JACCZQ010000497.1 GCA_013695905.1 Chthoniobacterales bacterium | reverse complement strand
AAGAGTGTGGCCAGCACTAGAACCATTCCCATTCCGAGCAGTTTCCTTAGTTCCATGGCGAGCAGGTTGTGCTGCCACCTTTCCGGTAGCAAGCGTCGGGGCAGGACTTTTTGGCGACGATTTAAGACTTCGCGCGTGGCAGGTCTACGGCAGCTCGAATACTTCCACCAAGCCAATGCCGGTGGTGTGGCCATTCCCGCGCATGATGGCGGTGTAGTTGCCTTTCGGCAGCGTCACCACGATGGCGGATTCGCGCTCGTCGGGGGGCACGAGATTGGTCCCTTGCAGCTCGGCCTGGTCGGTGGGGCTCCAGTTGTCGTTGAAGGCGATGATGTCGCCGTTCGAGTTGTGGAGCGACAGCTCGGGGTCCTGCAATGGATTCACCACACCGCGCGCGCCGAGCGATGGGCCGATGCCGCGAAGGGCAGCGCGCACGCCGCCGTAGCCGTCGGTCCCCTGCCCCGCGCCGACAATGACGCCCGCGATCAGGACGTTATCGTCCAAGCCGACGAAGCCTCGGCTGCTGATGTTCCCGAGGCGGGCGGCGGCGGCAGGTTCAAGGTCGAAAATTTCAACGAGGCCGACGCCGGTAGTGTCGTTCTTCCCGCGCACGATCGCGGTGTAGGCACCGGGCGCGAGTGTCTGGACGATGGCGGACTCCCGCGGGTCGTCCGGCTGGAGGCCGCTCGCCTGAATCGCGGCGGCGTCGCCTTCCCCCCAATCATCGTTCGCAACGGAGGGGCCGCTAGCCGGCACGAGCTGGAGCATCGGGTCTTCGAGGGCGTTGGTGATTCCATACCTAAGGAGTGATGGCCCGATCGCGCGGAGAATGATTTTCTTGGGGCCGCTGCCGGTGATAATGAAGCCGCCGATGAGCACGGCCTCGCCATTTCCGACGAGGGCGCGCGTGGAGATGTTCAGCAGCCGGCCGGTGTGCAACACAGAGGCGGGATCGTTCGGGTCGGTGCCGTTCTGGAACTCGACGAGGTTCTCTTCGCCGTCGCCGTCCGCGTCGCCGGAAGGTCCGCCGAGCGCAGGGTTGTTGATCTGGCCTAACGAGAGGCGCGCCGCCTGCCAGCTGGTGAAGCTCACCTGTGGCGCGATCCCGACGCGGGTGACGAACGGATCCGGATCGCCGGTGCGGCTGTCGATCCAGATTGGCACGGCAGGGACGTTCGGGTTGGTAGCCTCGGCCAGGCCGATGTAGTCACCGAGCATATGCCCGCCGGGCGTCAGCGGGGAAAGCGCTGCATTCGTCGACACACTCGTCAGCCGAATGTTTGGCTGCCACGTCGCGCCGTTGTCGAACGACTGCGCGAGGTAAACATCCACGAGCGTGTTCGAGCCCGGGTTGTCGCGGTTGCTGTAGAACACAATGGTGAGCGTCTGGCCATCGTGCGAGTTGGCGACGACAGCATTGAACACTCCAGAGCCTGCGGGGTTATCGCTCACGGCGACGGGGTTACTCCATGTCGTGCCAAAGTCAGCGGACCGCGTGAACAGGATCCGCGGTGTGCCGTTCAGCAGCGCCTGGTAGGCAACATAGATATTTCCGTTAATGCGGTCCGCGGCGGCCGATGGCAGAAACGCGCCATCGCGAATCTGCGGATGATCGTAGAGGTTCACGGCTTGGATCAGGCTGGGCGCGCCGAACGTGGTTCCGCCGTCGTTCGAAACCACGAGCTCCAGAGTATCGTCGATCCAGGTAGCTACGTTGTTAAAGTTCCAGTAAACGACGGCGAGCTTCCCGTCCGGCAGGAAAACCGGTTGTGAGCCTTGCGTGTTCTTCGTCGATGGATGGATGAACGCCGCCGGGGTCCAGGAGACGCCGTCATCGTCACTGTATACGCGCATGATTGGCGTTGTTCCGGGCGCGCCGGGACGTGGGAATTTCGTGAATGTGACGACGATCCGCCCTGCTGTCGCGGTGCCGGCAAAGGTGTTTACCGCGATCCAGTTTTTGTCGGGAAAGTCGTTTACCGTCGGCCCGCGGTAGGCCTCCACTGGCTGCTCAAATGTCGCGCCGCCATCGGTCGAACGATTCACCAGAATCGAGCCGACGCGCGTCTCCGATCCCGCGGCGAGGGTGTTGAGATACGCGTAGCCGTTCAACCCGATGGCCGCCACAGGGTCAGTGACCCGCGGATAGGGACCGCCGCTGGATGGGGTGAGTCCGGGGATCAATGCGCGCGTCCAGGTGAGCCCGCCATCGCGGCTGACGGAGTAGCCGCAGTTCACGGCGCTGCCGTTGGTGAAGCGTCCCTCTTGGAACGTCGCAACGAGGAAATCGGGATCGACCGGCGAGCGGGCGATGTGCGGCTCGGCCTGCGCGCGCAGGTTCGCGGGAAGGGCCGCGGGATCATCTCCGAGCCGGATGTTTGCGCCGACTCGCGGATCAAGCCCGACAGCAGCTGATCCCTGCGGGTTCGCGGCAGACCAATCGATGAGGTTGCCATTGTCATCGAGCGCGCGGATCGCGCCTGATGACAATCGCTCCAGCATGGTGCCGTGCGGCTCATCCAGGTTCGTCGCAGGCTCCGCCTCGCCGGCTGGGAGATCCTGTGCAGTGGCCGAGCCGAGGGTGATGAGCGCGAGAACAGTGAAAAGGCGCGGGTGGACTCGCCTGCGATGGTTCTTTCCTAAACTTTCTCCTGCTGCCGGCGTGAAGTGAGGAAGGGGCTGGAGCATGAAAGTAGAATGTCGTTTTTACATAAATGAGACAATCACTATGCTCGGACTGATTCCCGCCTTTTTCGGACGTGAGGACTGGCAGGAGTTGACCGGCGGAGGACGTGGGGGTAACCAATGAGGGGCAGGTAGTTGACCGTAGTTTTACGACGTGAGGACACTATCTATAAACAGCAAGACACTAGTATGTTAGGAAAGAGAAAGGATCTCATTTCCAAAGCGTGGGAAGCGCGGGGGAAAGCCTACGCCCCCTACTCGTCTTTCGCGGTGGGAGCTGCATTGCGGGCCGGTGACGGGCGCGTCTTTACCGGTTGCAATGTGGAGAATGTCTCGTTCGGGCTCACGAACTGCGCGGAGCGGGTGGCGATCGGCTCTGCGATTGCGGCCGGAGCGAGGGAGTTCTCGCTTCTCGCGGTAGTGTCGGATTCGGATGTCCCGGTGGTGCCGTGTGGTGCCTGCCGACAGGTGCTGGCAGAGTTTGCGCCGTCTCTGGAGATCATCAGCGCAACCAAGGCAGGGGCTACGAGAGAATGGAACCTTGCGCAGCTGCTACCATCACCGCGGGAGGGAATTCTGGAATAGTTCCACGTGGAACATGTATAGATTACCGGAGGAATACGAGGTGGTGGTGGTGGGCAGCGGCCATGCGGGAATCGAGGCTGCACTTGCTGCTGCGCGACTTGGTTGTGCCACGTTGCTGCTGACGCAGAACCTCGACACGATCGGTCAGATGTCGTGCAACCCGGCGATCGGCGGGCTGGCGAAGGGACATATCGTGCGGGAGATCGACGCGCTGGGTGGCTTTATGGGGCGAAACACCGATGCCACTGGGATCCAGTTTCGGAAGCTGAACCGCACCAAGGGGCCGAGTGTGCGTGCTCCTCGGGCGCAATGCGACAAGAAGGCGTATCAATTCCGGGCAAAGGCGGTGCTGGAGCGGGCGCCGAATCTCGACATCAAGCAGGCGACCGTGCAGCGGGTGCTCACCTCGGACGGGCGGGTTTCGGGGGTGGAGACAGACATGGGGGTGGAAATCTCGGCCCGCGCGGTGGTGATTACCGCCGGTACATTTTTGCGCGGGCTGCTGCACGTCGGCGAGACGTCGAAGCCGGGCGGCCGCATGGCGGATGCGGCTTCCGGGTTGAGCGGGAGCTTGCGGGAGCTGGGGTTCGAAGTGGGGAGGTTCAAGACAGGAACGCCGTGCCGGATTAGCCGGCGCTCCATCGATTTCTCGAAGTGTGAGGTTCAGCTGGGCGACGAGCCGCGGAGCTGCTTCAGCTACCTGCCGCCGGACGAGGTGGGGAGTGAGGCGGAGCTGTTCACGCTGAATGGATCGCGCGATGGCGCAGAGTTCCACGTGGAACAAGTGCCCTGCTGGATCACCCACACCACCGAGGCGACCCATGAGGTGATCCGCCGGAATCTGCATCGATCGCCGCTTTACTCCGGCCGTATCGCCGGCACCGGGCCGCGGTATTGCCCGTCGATTGAGGATAAGGTGGTGAAGTTTGCCGACAAGGTGGCGCACCAGCTGTTCCTCGAGCCGGAGGGGCTGCATACGGACGAGTTTTATGTCAACGGCATCTCGACGAGCCTGCCCTATGATGTGCAGCTGGCGTTCCTCCGCACGATTCCCGGGCTGGAACAGGCGGAGATCATGCGTCCGGGTTACGCGGTGGAATATGATTACTTTCCGCCGACGCAACTCTGGCCGACGCTCGAGACAATGCGGGTGTCGGGTCTTTATTTCGCCGGGCAGGTGAATGGCACCTCCGGGTATGAGGAGGCGGCGGCGCAAGGCCTGGTGGCCGGAGCGAACGCGGCGCTGAAGGTGCAGCAGAAGGTGGAGTTCACGTTGTCACGTGCGGAGGCTTACATTGGGGTGTTGATTGATGATCTGGTGACGAAGGGAACGGAGGAGCCGTACCGGATGTTCACGAGCCGAGCCGAGAATCGGCTGACGCTACGACAGGATAATGCGGACCAGCGTTTGACCGCCCGCGGGCGGGAGGCGGGGCTCGTGGGAGAACGACGGTGGCGCGTGTTCCAAGAGAAGCTCTCGATGCTGGCGGCGGCGCGCGCTGCGACGGCTCAACGGGTGAGCGGCACCTTGGTGGCGGCTTTGATGAAGCGGCCGGAGTTCCGGATGGAGATGCTGCCGGAAGAAATTCGGGGAATCGCGCCAGCGGAAATTTGGGAGCTGGTGGAGACGGATCTGAAGTATGAAGGCTATGTGCGGCGGCAGCTGCAGCAGAATGAGCAGATCGCCGCGCGCGACGGGCAACGGATCCCGGAGGGAGTGGACTTTGCCCTGATCGGTAATCTGCGGCCGGAGACGCGGCAGAAGCTGATTACGACGCGCCCGGTGAGTCTGGGGCAGGCGGCGCGGATCAGCGGGGTCACGCCTGCTGACATTTCTATTCTGTCTATATGGCTCTATAAGAATCGTTTATATAACCAAGAAGCGGCAGCCGCTCATCCGTCCGGCAGCGGTTCAGCGCTCGATTCAGCATCGTAAACGATGTGGGCAGTCGCTATTCTTATCCTGCTCCTGAGCTATTTGATTGGCTCGGTGC
>JACCZQ010000496.1 GCA_013695905.1 Chthoniobacterales bacterium | reverse complement strand
TCGCCAAGTATCCTGTGACCGGCGGCGCCGGGGGCCGGAACCAGCAGAAGTATCAAAACCGCCGAAACATCACCTACGCGCAGGCCCTGCGTTACCAGGATCTGATGACCGGGGTGGCGCCGGAGATCTGCCTTAAGACTTTTGATGGCGGCGCCCAGGCGGTTTACCGCGGACTTAAGACGACGCCCAGTCTCACCATCGCCGGCTCGAACCGCAGCTTTCTCGCCGCCAATAGCTACACCCTCGCTTACGGCCGGAATATCACCGATGAAGACGTCGCCCTCGCGCGCAACGTGCTGGTCATCGGCCGGGTCATCGAGAAGCGTCTCTTCCCGCACGAATCGCCGATCGGGAAAGTCATCAAGCTCAGCGGCCACTCCTTCACCATCATCGGGGTGCTGGAGGAGAAAGGCTCCGCGTTTGGCCGGAGCCAGGATGATATCTGCGTGGTGCCGATCACCAAATTCTTCGAGAACTTCGGCTCCGCCAAGCGTTCGATCAACATCGCCACTCAGTCCACGTCGCAGGAGACCTATAACCGCACCCTTGATCGTGCCATCGGCGCGATGCGGATCGCTCGCGGCTTGCAGCCGAACCAGCCGAACGATTTCGAAATTTACTCAAATGATTCGCTCAAGAGCGCCTTCGCCTCCATCGCCGATGTGGTGCGGATCGGCGCGTTCGTCATTAGCTTGATCGCGCTCGTCGCGGCCGGGGTGGGCATCATGAACATCATGCTCGTCAGCGTCACGGAGCGGACGAAGGAGATCGGCATCCGGAAATCGATCGGCGCCCGCAGCCGCGACATTTTGCGGCAGTTCCTCGCCGAGGCGGTTTTTATCTCCCAAGCCGGCGGTGTGCTGGGCATCGTCCTCGGTGTGATCGGTGGCAATCTCCTGGCCAGCTGGCTGCAGGCGGACGTGATTTTTCCCTTCGGGTGGGCTATCGCCGGGCTGGTGGTTTGCTCCGGTATCGGCATCGGTTTCGGGTTTTATCCCGCCTATCGGGCTGCCTCGCTCGATCCCATCGAAGCCCTCCGCTTCGAGTAACTACGCGTTAACCGAAGGCGCCACGCGTGGACAATCCGCAATTCACACGCAACTACACTATGGCAATTGACAGTATTACTTAGTTTTTATAGGATCACCGCTGTTTCCCCCGACTTGTGCCTCCCCCCTCCTCTACTCCCGGCACCGCGGGTAATATTCTCCTCGTCGAAGAATATGGTGCGCTTGCGGCCGCCATCGGTTCTGCGCTGAAGAAATTCGCGCCCGGACACCGCATCCGCGTCGCCGCATCGCTCCCCGAGGCGGAGACGCTCCTGCGCCAGAGCGGCCCTGTTCTCCTCGTGGTGGACGTCGATCCGCCGCAACCCGGCGCCCTCGCCTTCTTCCAACGCGCGGCCGAGGTCATCCCCGACGCACGTGTTCTGTTGCTCGCCGCCACGGCGCCGCAGGAATTGATCCAGAACCTCCCGCGGACAGCGGCGTTCCAGCTCCTGGAAAAGCCTTTCGAGCTGCTGCAATTCGGCGCCATCGTGCAGGGCCTTCTCGCGAGCGACGGCCAGACACGCTTCGGCACCTTGCGAAACCTCGGAGTGACCGACGTGCTCTCGCTGCAGTGCCTGAACGGCACCACCGCAATCCTGCGAGTCGAGAAATCCAAAAAGCGCACGGGTGAGATTCACCTCATCGGCGGACAGATGACACATGCTGCGGCCGCCAATTGGGTGGGGCTCGAAGCGCTCCGCGAAATGCTCCGCTGGCGCTCACCTCGCGTCACGGTGTCGGAAGAGCGCTCCACCTCCGCCCGGAGTCTGCGCGGTGCCTGGTTCAAGATCCTGGCGGAGGCACTTGCCTCCATTCAGGAAGAGGACGCCGTCGAGCCAGGGGAAAGTGCGCCCCTTCCCTTTGCCCCGGCACCTGCTCCTGTGGTGCGCGACGGAAAGAAAATCGTCGTCATCGACGACACGGAAATGCTGCTCATTTTTGTGGAAGAGGTACTTAGCACGGCCGATCCGAGGTTGAGGATCACCACTGCATCGAGCGGTGAAGAAGGCGTGCGCACCGTGACGGAGGTGCTGCCGGATTTGGTGTTGCTGGATTTCAGCCTCCCGGACCTGAACGGCGACGAAGTCTGCCGCCGGCTGCTGGCCAACGAGAAGACGGCGAAAATTCCCGTTGTCATGATGTCGGGCCATGTCTCCGAGATGACGGCAGCCGCTGCCAGGCTCGACAACATCGTCGCGACGCTGGCGAAACCATTCCTGTCGCTCGCTTTGGTCGAGATGGTGAAGCAAACGCTGACCAAGCTACCGACGACCAGCCCCAAACCCGCACCGAAACAGTTGCCCCCGGCCGACTCTCCCAAGCACAAGGGGCACGGCAACGGCAAAAAGCCCTCCGCTGCGCCACCATCGCCGCCAGTCGCACCGCCAGCACCACCCGCACCGGCACCGGTGCCACCCCCACCGCCCCTCGCTCTCGTCGTCTCCGCACCTCCGACGCCGCCTCCTGTCGCTCCCCCGCCCCCTGCTGCCACGATTCCGTTGGAAGTCGCCGCTGCGAAACCCGCGCTGACCCTGCCGGCCATCTTCACCGGATTAGCACCCGTACGCATTCCCGTCGCGCGAAATAACAACGTCGTAGTCGGCCTCCTGCTCGAGGTGATCTCGATTCAATTTTCGCCCGCGCTGCAAATGGCTGCCATCCGCGCCCGTCTCACTTCGCCCACCGTCTCCCTGCACGTCGATCCCCAGGCGCTCCCCGGCGTCCATTTGCCCGAGGCAGGATTCCGGCTCGCCCGTGTCGACCTCGATTCACGCGGACAATTCCATACGCTCCACCTCGCGCCGACGGTGCAACAGATCGCCACCATGCCGCAGCCGGCGACTGCGTTGAACGTCGGCAGCGTCTCCGTCCTCGTCGCGAACGGCGGCCGCGCGATGGAAATCACGCCGGCCCCCGTCGCGCCAATGCGGCTGCAACTGCTCGCCTCCTTCGAACTCGCGGGCGTGGAGCTCTCCGCCAGCTTCGGAATCTCGTCGCTCGTCCTGAAATCACGCGGCGGCCGCCTGCGCGTCAGCCTCCATCCGGAAGCGGCGAACACCGGCGCGATGTTCGAGACCGCGCAGGTGCTACTCGACCGCTCCGCGCGAATCGCAGAGATCCTGCTCGATGCGGTGGCCTGAAGCGGAAACGCCGCCGCCTGCTCGCTAAGCGGCGACGCGATCCTTCAGGAATTCCTTCAGCTCGTCCGTGCCGAAATCAGCGAGAATATCGCCGTCCCAGTCGAGCGTCGGAGTTTTCGTCTGCCCGGAAAGCTCCTGCAGCTTCTTCATCGCTCCATCGTTGCCGCGCACGTCCACCTCTTCGTAGCTGATGTCCCGACCATCGAGGTGCTCCTTGGCTGCCTTGCAATAAGGGCAACCGCTCTTCACGTACAAAATCGGCGTCATGCCTCCTATTCGAACGCGGAGCGCCTGGCGCTCGTCTCCGGCTTCTTCTCCTGCTCCTGATCTTGATCCTGCTCCTAATCCTCCAGCGCGGCGGTGCCGCAGGAAAGGATCAGGAGTAGGATCAAGATCAGGAGCAGGAGTTAAGACAGACCGAGCGCGTGGAACGTCGCATCGACGTGCCGAAAATGCGTCTCGAGCGAACAAAGCGCATCGATCTCCGCGGCCGGCACCAGCCGCGTAATCTCCGGCTCCGCCTTCGCGTTTTCCGCAAAAGACTTGTCGCCTTTCCACGTGCGCATCGCGGCCCGCTGCACCGCCTCGTAGGCCGTCTTCCGTTCCGCCCCGGCGCGCGTGAGTGCCAGCAGGATCGATTGGCTGCCGTAGAGCCCTTTCGTCAACGCAAGATTCTGCTCCATCCGCTCGGGGTAAACCTGGAGCCCGCCGACCAGCTCCCGCAGCTTCACGAGCATGTAATCCAGCAACGTGCACGAGTCCGGCAGGATGATCCGCTCCGCGCTCGAGTGGCTGATATCCCGCTCATGCCAGAGCGCCACGTTCTCGAGCGCCGTGACCGCATGCCCGCGGATCACGCGCGCCAGCCCGCTCAGCCGCTCACCCGTGATCGGGTTGCGCTTATGCGGCATCGCGGAGCTCCCCTTCTGCCCTTCGCCAAAGAACTCCTCCACCTCGAGCACTTCGGTCCGCTGCAAGTGCCGAAATTCCGTCGCCCAGCGATCGATGCTCGAAGCGATGAGCGCCAGCGTGGTGCTGAACTCCGCGTGCCGGTCGCGTTGCACGATCTGCGTGGAGAGCGTCGCCGCCTTTAAGCCCAGTTTCTCGCAGACCGATTGCTCGATGCGCGGATCGAGGTGCGCGTGCGTGCCGACTGCGCCGCTGAGTTTGCCCACGCGGATCCGCTCCCTCATCTGCGCCAGCCGCTCCTCGGCGCGGCCGAATTCGTCATACATCAGCGCCAGCTTCAGCCCGAACGTAATCGGCTCCGCGTGAATCCCGTGGCTGCGGCCGATCATCGGCGTCAGCTTGAACTCCCGCGCCTTCCCGGCCACGACGCTGCGGAGGCTCTTCAGGTCCTCCGCCAGGATCCGCGTCGCCTCGGTGAGCTGCACCGCCAGGGTCGTGTCGAGAATGTCCGAAGAGGTGAGCCCCTGGTGAATCCAGCGCGCGGCCGGCCCCACCGACACCGCGACATTTTCGAGAAACGCGATCACGTCGTGATTCGTCCTCTCCTCGATCGCGGCGATTTCCTCGATCGAGAATTTCGCCTTGGCGCGAATTTCCGCCGCATCAGCAGCGGGGATTTGTCCGAGCTCCGCCATCGCCTCGCAGGCGAGCGTCTCAATCTCGAGCCAGATCTCGAATTTCCGCTGCTCCGACCAGAGCTCGCGCATGGCCGGGCGGGAGTAGCGGGCGATCACCGGGCCACGATAGAAGCCACGCCGAAAACCGGAAAGCGATTTGTACGCAAAAAAGCGCCGCGCACGGATGGACCGCTGGGCGACGCTTTCTGGAAAATGAACTCCCGCTGCTTAGCAGACCTTCGCGCGGGTGAAGCGACCGTCTCTCTCCAGCCGGACCTGGCCGCTGGCGAGCAGGTTCGCGACAGCCGCGACCGTCTCCTTGGTGTTTTTGGTGCAGGAGCTGACGGCGAGAATGAGATCGCCGAGCGAAAGTTTAGGCCGATTTTTGAGCAGCTGAGTGGTGGTTTTCATTGGGGTTATCTTTTGGTGAGCAGTTCGGGTGCCATCCCGCGCCAGTCACGATCTCCGACGCACCTTCTTTGACACCGAATCTTCCCGCGCGTTCACGGGAAATTGCGGTGAGCTGCTCTGGGCTCCCCGCCGGAGAGCGCCCGCTCCCTAGCGCAGGAACTTGAGCAGCACGAACCCGCCGATGCCGAGCACCGTCAACACGACCATGAGGATCTCGATCCGCTCCTCGATGAACGGCCGTACCTTCTCACCGAGGTAGCCAATCAGCCCCGCCACGAGGAAAAACCGGAAGCCGCGACCCACCGTTGAGGCTCCCATGAATTGCCAGAAATCGAACGCGAACACGCCCGAGGCGATCGTGAACACCTTGTAAGGAATCGGCGTGATCGCCGCCACCAGCACGCCGACAAAGCCGTAGGTGTCATACCACCCCTTCACCTTCGCCATGACCGGTTCGCCATGGTAGAACGCGACAATCTGCTGCCCCACCCCTTCCCAAAGCGCCGCACCAATGTAATAGCCAAGCGCGCCGCCGAGCACCGACGCCACGGTGCAGAGCGCCGCCAGCATGAACCACTTCCGCGGCGTCGCGAAGCAGAGCGCGATCAGCAGCACATCGGGCGGGATCGGGAAGAAGGACGACTCGGTAAAGGAGAGCACCACCAGCGCCGGCACGGCCCACTTCGTGGCACCCCAATGCAGCGTCCAAAAATAAAGCTTCCGAATCGGGTTGCGGGTGGCGCGGGCTTTCTCCATCGCCGTCCGCGGATCGATTTCTATGGGCAGCGGATTGGTCATGGGAGAGGGAGCGTTGTCGCGCTTCCGGGATTTGGCATTTCGATTTCGGGATTTCGGATTTAGCCTCAGCCGCGACTGATCAGCAGCCGCGCTAGTAATTCGAAATCTCCCGCTCCGCAATTCCGAAAATCCCGATGATCTACCGGCGCGCCCTTCGCTATTATCGGCCGTTCTGGGGCCAGACGCTGCTGGGGCTGCTGCTCACGCTCTGCGGGATCGGTTTGAATCTCCTCAAGCCGTGGCCGCTCAAGTTCATCGTCGATCACGTGCTGCCGGCGGGCGGCACCGGCTGGCGAGGCTGGTCCACGCACGAGGCGCTGCTGATCCTCTGCGCCGCACTGGTGGTGATCCAACTGCTCTGGGGCGTTGCGAATTGGCTCAGCAATTTCCTCTTTGTGAAAGTGGGCCTGCAGGCGCTGCTGAAGTTGCGGACTGATCTCTACGCCTACCTGCAATCGCTCTCGCTGAAGTATCACGACGCCCAACGCTCCAGCGATTCGAGCTTCCGCGTCGCCTACGATTCGCAATCGATCCAGACGATCTACAACAAAGGTTTCACCAACATCTTCACCTCCGTGGTGACGCTGCTCGGCGTCTTCGTGATCATGGTGCAGATGGATTGGCGGCTGACGCTGCTCTCGCTCGCGGTGGTGCCTTTGATCGTGGGCGCGATTTACTACTACGCGAGCCGGATTCGGCAGCAATCCACCACCATCCAGGAGCAGGAAAGCGCCGTGCTCGCGCAAGCGCAGGAGGGGCTCAGCTCGGTGCGGATGGTGCACGCGTTCGGCCGGGAGGAATGGGAGGTGGGACAATTCCAGAGGCGCGCGCAACAGAGCCTTCTCGCGAACATGCGATTGACCCTCACGAACGTGAACAGCGCGCTGGTCATCAGCACCCTGATGGTGCTCGGCACCGCCGCCATGTATTACCTCGGCGCCCTCCATGTGCTCGATGGCACGCTCACGCTCGGCTCGCTGCTGGTGTTCAGCGCGTATCTGCTCATGCTCTACCAGCCGCTCGAGTCACTCACCTACACCGTCTGGGCGATGGAAGGCGCCGCCGCTGGTGCGCAGCGCTGCTTCGAGGTGCTCGACCGCGCGGACGACGTCGTCGATCGGCGCGAGGCGGTGGCCATCGCCCGCACCTCCGGCGCGATTCACTTCGAGGGGGTGGAGTTCAGCTACGGCCCGGAGCAGCCGGTGCTCCGCAGGCTCGATCTAGCGATCGAGCCGAATCACATCGTCGGGATCGTCGGCGGCACGGGGGCCGGCAAGAGCACGCTGCTGAGCCTGGTGCCGCGGTTTTACGATCCGACGCAGGGCCGGGTGACGCTCGACGGCCGCGATGTGCGACAGATTACGAAAAAATCGCTGCGGGCGCAGATCGCCATCGTCCTGCAGGACACGCTGCTCTTCTCGACGACGGTGCGCGAAAACATCGCCTACGGGCGACCCGGCGCGACCGACCGCGAGATCGAGGAGGCCGCCCGGCGCGCGCAGGCGCACGAGTTCATCTGCGCCATGCCCCATGGTTACAAGAGCCCGGTCGGTGAGCGGGGCGGACATCTCAGCGTCGGCCAACGCCAGCGCATTGGGATGGCGCGGGCGTTCCTGAAAAACGCGCCGATCCTGCTGCTCGACGAGCCCACGTCCGCCCTCGATCCAACCACGGAGGCCGCCATCATGGAGACCATCAAGGAGCTGATGCAGGGCCGCACCACCTTGCTCGTCACGCATCGGCTGGCGACGATTCATGGCGTCCACACCATCGTGGTGCTGGAGCAGGGGCGCGTCGTCGAGCAGGGCACCGGCCCGGAGTTGCTCGCGCGCCGTGGTGTTTACGCGAAGCTCTACGCGGCCGGGAATTATCCGTCGTGAGCGTGGTTCAATTCTCCAGTCGCGCTTGCCAGCGCCGCGGATGGCGCTGCCCGTGCATGACAGCGACAACGGAGATGAAGTTTGGAAAGACTCGGTAGATGACCAGATACGGGAATCTCTTGATCAAACCGAGCCGCGCCTCACGATGAACGACAGGGTAGATCCCCGGCTGTTCCGCGAGTAATGCGAAACAAGCATCAACACTCCGGATGAAGTCACCACCCAATCCGCCCGCGCGCCGTTCATATCAGAGCGCCGCCTCCGCGATGTCGGCCTCCGCCTCGTCGCGTACGATGACGGGCAGACTCACAAGCTCGCCAGAATTCGTTCGCGCGCGATGTGCCAGGGCGTGCCAGCCGCGGGCTGCGCTTCCAGCGCGTCGAGGCGGCGGTCGAGTTCAGCTACTTGTTCCGGAGAGAGGCCGACGCCGGAAGCGTCTTCGGCGATGCTATCCCAGAGATCCTCGACGAGCTGAATGCGCTCGGATAACGGCAGCTGCCGCAGATCGTCCACCGAAACGTTCATGGCTGATATGCTAAAGCTTATCTGCCGCTTTGCGGAAGAGAAACATTGCGGATACCAATCATGAGCAACGTAAACAGCGACCGCCGCATCGAAGGTGATTGGTGGCCGCAGCCAATCCCGCCGCAGGTGCAGTTCGGCCCCGGGTTTTATTGCGAGACGGCGCAGGTGTTCCGGCAATTCCGTGGTCGGCGCGCCGACGCTCTCCTGCTCGGCGAGCACGTCTCCTGTTACAGCGGCTGCTCGTTTGCCATCGGGGAGAACGCCACCTGCTCGGTGGGAGATTTCACATTGCTGAATGGCGCAATTCTGATGGTCGAGGAGCGGATCGAGATCGGCTCTCATTGCCTGATCTCATGGGGCGTCGGCATTGCTGATTCCGATTTTCACCCGCTCGATCCTGCCCAGCGCCGCATCGATGCGCAGGCGCTGGCGCCGTTCGTCGAAGGTCGCCCGCCGCGGCCGCAGCTCCGCACTGCGCCGGTGATCATCGGCGACAACGTCTGGATCGGCATGAAC
>JACCZQ010000486.1 GCA_013695905.1 Chthoniobacterales bacterium | reverse complement strand
ACATTCTGCCATCAAATCTGAGGCGGCGTGGGCCATGATGTGGGCGCCGATGATGCGATCGGTCTCAGCGTCGGCAACGAATTTCACGAAGCCGATGGGATCGTCGGCCGCGAGAGCACGGCCATTGGCGGCGAATGGGAACTTGCCCACGCGGACGTTCATCCCCTTCTCTTTCGCGTAATCCTCGGTGATGCCGACTCCGGCCACTTCGGGGTTGGTGTAGATGATGCCGGGAATAACGTCGTAGTTCACGTGACCAGCTTTGCCGGCGATCATTTCGACGCAGGCGACGCCTTCTTCCTCGGCTTTGTGCGCAAGCATCGGGCCGGCGATGACGTCGCCGATCGCGTAGATGCCTTCGACATTCGTGCGGAAATGGGCGTCCACTTTGATGCGCTTCCGGTCGTCGAGTTCGACGCCGGCTGCTTCTGCTCCGACACCGTCGGCAAACGCGCGGCGGCCGACGGAGACGAGCACTTTGTCGGCCTCGAAGGTGAGCTGCTCCTCGCCTTTCGTGGCGGTGGCGGTGCCGCGGCCATTCGCCACCTTTACCTCGCCGACTTTGGTGCCGAGGTGGAATTTCATCCCCTGCGCGGTGAGGACTTTCTGCAAGGCGGTGGCGAGTTCGAGGTCGAAGCCGACGGCGATGCGCGGGAGGAATTCGAGCACGGTGACTTCGGAACCGAGGCGGCTCCAGACGGAGCCCATTTCGAGGCCGATGGCGCCGCCGCCGATGACGAGCAGCTGCTTTGGCACTTCTGAGAAGGCGAGCGCTTCGGTGCTGCTCACCACCACGTTGCCGTCGAACTTCATGGTTGGCAGCTCCACCGGCACGCTGCCCGTCGCGATGATGATGTGCTTCGCTTCCAGCTCCTGCGCTACGCCGGTGGCGGCGCTAATCGCCACTTTACCCGGCGCGGTGATTTTGCCGCTGCCATGGAAGGTGGTGACCTTGTTGAGCGTCATCAGGCCGCGGACGCCGCCGGTGAGCTGCTTCACGACTTTGTCTTTGCGGGCGAGCATCGTGGGCAGATCGAGCTCGATGCTCCCGAGTTTGATGCCGTGTTTGGCGGCTTCTTTTTTGGCGAATGCGAAATGGTCGCTGGAGGAGAGAAGCGCCTTGCTCGGGATGCAACCGATGCGGAGGCAGGTGCCGCCGAGTTCCGGGTCTTTTTCAATGATGGCGGTCTTGAGGCCGAGCTGCGCAGCGCGGATGGCTGCGACGTAGCCGCCGGGGCCGGCGCCGATGATGACGAGATCGAATGTTTCCATAGGATTAAATGAACGTTAGCGGTGAATCGGAGCCGCACGCTAACGGTGTAATTTGCCGTAGCGCCGGTGATTTGTCATTCCGACCGGAGCGCAGCGGAGTGGAGGAATCTCTTTTTCCGCTCCTTTCGCTGGGTGCCGGAGGTGATTAGAGATGTCTCGACTTCGCTCGACATGACAAAAGGAGGAAGATCGCGCAGAGAAGCGGCGGCGGCTCGGCGGCTCGGAGTAGCTGCGATTCAAAAATCGAGCGACAGCTGCGTTGGGTCTTCGATGCACTGCTTCACTTTGATGAGGAAGGTGACCGCTTCTTTGCCATCAACCGCGCGGTGATCGTAGCTCAGCGCCAGATACATCATGGGACGGATCACGACTTGTCCGTCCACGGCCATCGGGCGCTGTTGGATGGAGTGCATGCCGAGGATGCCACTCTGCGGTGGGTTCAGGATCGGGGTGCTGAGGAGGGAACCGTAAACGCCGCCGTTCGAGATGGTGAAGGTGCCGCCCTGCAGGTCTTCGATTTTGATTTTTCCTTCGCGCGCCTTGGTGGCGTAGTCAGCGATGTCGCGCTCGAGGTCGGCGAAGCTTTTTTTGTCGGCGTCGCGGACGACCGGCACGACGAGGCCGCGGTCGGTGCCGACGGCGACGCCGATGTCGAAGAAGTGGTTCTGGATGAAATCGTCGCCTTCAATGCGGGCGTTGATCGCGGGCACCGTCTTCAATGCTTCGACGGCGGCTTTGATGAAGAAGGACATGAAGCCGAGCTTCAGGCCGTTGGCTTTCGTGAAGGCGTCCTGCTTCTCCTTCCGGAGCGCGGAGACAGCGGTCATGTCGCACTCGTTGAAGGTGGTGAGAATCGCGGCCGTGTGCTGCGCCATGACCAGCTGCGCGGCGATCTTGCGGCGCAGCGGGGACATCTTCTTGCGGGTGAAGCGGCCGTCCTGCGACTGACCGGCAGGTGGCGTGCCGTTGTCGGCGGCTGGTGCTGGTGCAGCTTGCGGGGCGGGCTGCGGTGCTGCACTTCGATTTTGGACGGCGGTTAAGGCATCGCCTTTGGTGAGGCGGCCGCCTTTGCCGGTGCCGCTCATTGTCGCCGGGTCGAGCTTTTCTTCTTCGACGATGCGACGGACCGCGGGCGAAAGGACGTCGGCGTTGGCTGATTTCGGCACGCTCGATTTGTCGGTGGCGATCGGCGCGTCCTCGTGGTTCGGGTCAGGCTTGGCGTCGACGTCGGTCGTCGTGGCCGCGGCGTTCGGGCTGGCCTCCGCGGCGGCGGCGGATTCGTCGATCGTGGCGACGATCTCGCCGATCTTCACTTCCTGACCTTCGGCGGCGATCGTGTTCAGCACTCCCGCCTGCTCCGCGACGATTTCGGTGGAAACTTTGTCGGTCTCGAGCGTGAAGAGCGGCTCGCCGGCATTGACGCGTTCGCCGGATTTCTTGTGCCAGACGGAGACGATGCCGCTGGAGATCGATTCGCCGACGGCAGGGATTTTTACTTCGATGCTCATGAACAGCTCACACTATGCGCAATGGAATCGCGGGGTCACCTAACAAAAGCTGTAGGGGATTGCCTGTGACGAGTGGGGAAGGCACGCTAGGCGGGTGGGACGTCGATCCCGTGTCGCCCATAGGGCGATAGCTACAGGCGCCTTCTACAGTTCGAAGGCTTCTTTGATCAGCTGCGCCTGCTCCATCTTATGGAGGGCCAGGGCGCCGACGGCGGGACTGGCGCTGGCGTTGCGGCCGGCGTAGGTGATTTCGCGCTCGAACATCTTCCGCAGGCGTGGCTCGATGAAACTCCACGCGCCCATGTTCTGCGATTCTTCCTGGCACCAGACGAGTTTTGCTCCGGGATAACAGGAGACTGCGCCGCGAAGTTTCTCGTCGCAGAATGGATACAGCTGCTCCACCCGGATGATGGCGGCATTCGCGATCTTCTGGTCGCGGCGATACTGCACCAGGTCGTAGTATACTTTCCCGGAGCATAGGATCACCCGCTCGACGCCATGAGCGTCAATGGAGCTGTCAGCTTCACCGATCACCTCCTCGAAGACACCGCTGGTGAAATCCTCCGTGCGCGAGGCGGCGTGCTCTGCCCGCAGCAGACTTTTCGGCGTCATGATAATGAGCGGCTTGACGAAGTCGCGCTTCATCTGCCGCCGCAGCACATGGAAATACTGCGCGGGCGTGGTGAGGTTGCAGACCTGGATGTTGTCCTCGGCACACGCCTGCAAAAAACGCTCCAGCCGCGCGCTGGAATGCTCCGGTCCCTGGCCTTCGTAGCCGTGGGGGAGCAGCATGACGATGCCGCTCGGGCGCTGCCATTTTGATTCCGCGGAGACGATGAATTGATCGATGATCGGCTGCGCACCATTCGCGAAATCGCCGAACTGCGCCTCCCACAGGCAGAGCATGTTCGGGTAGTCTAACGAGTAGCCGTAGTCGAAGCCGAGCACTGCCGCCTCGGAGAGAAGGCTGTTGTAGATGCAGATGCGCGCCTGCTTCTCCGCCAGGTGCATGAGCGGGATGTATGGCTGTGCCGTTTTGCTGTCGTAGAGCACCGCGTGGCGATGGCTGAAGGTGCCGCGCCGCACATCCTGGCCGGAGAGCCGCACCGGCACGCCTTCCATGAGCAGGGAGCCGAACGCCAGCGCCTCAGCGTAGCCCCAGTCATACGGGCCGCCGTTGTCGAAAACCTGGCGCCGTTGATCGAGCACGATGCGCTTGATCTTCGGCTGCACGTTGAAATCGCCGGGCACACGCGTGAGCCCCTCCACCACCTTGCGCAACGTCTCCGCCGTGATGGCAGTCGGCGGCGAGTCGGTGGTGTATTTCGGCTGAAACACGGCGGTCGATTCGGTGAACTGCGCCTGCTTATCGCCTTTCCCTTTTTCCTCCTCGATCGCCTTCACCTCCTGCAGCGTCATCTCGAGCAGGAGCTGGAACTCCGTTTCGAGCGAAGCGGCGTCATCTTCGGTGAGCACGCCCGACTCCAGCAGCTGCTG
>JACCZQ010000480.1 GCA_013695905.1 Chthoniobacterales bacterium | reverse complement strand
ACGGATTGAAGCCGTCGCAGCGGCGCATCCTTTATGCGATGCACGATCTGTCGCTATTCCCGAATCGGCAGCATCGTAAGTGCGCGAAGATTTGCGGTGATACGAGCGGTAACTATCACCCACACGGCGAGGCGGTGATTTACCCGACTCTCGTGCACATGGCGCAGTCCTGGGCGATGCGCGAGAGGCTGGTCGATGGCCAGGGGAACTTCGGCAGCGTCGAAGGCGATCCGCCGGCAGCCATGCGTTACACCGAGGCGCGCATGACGCATCTCGGCGCCGCGCTCATGACCGACATGGACAAGGACACGGTCGATTTCGTCCCGAACTACGACGAGACCCGCACCGAGCCGACCGTCTTCCCCGCAGCTTTTCCGAATCTTCTCGTCAACGGCGGCACCGGCATCGCTGTTGGTATGGCGACAAACATCCCGCCACACAATCTCGGCGAGGTGATCGACGGCATTTGCGCGCAGATCGACGATCCCGACATCGATCTCGACGGCCTCATGAAATACGTGAAGGGGCCGGATTTCCCCACCGGCTGCGCCTTGCTCGGACTCGCCGGAGTTCGCCAGTATCTCGAGACCGGCCGCGGCAGCATGAAAGTGCGCGGCAAAGCCGGCGTCGAGGAGCTGAAGGGAAACCGCGAGCAGATCGTCATCACGGAAATCCCCTACAACGTGAACCGCGCCACCCTCGTGGAGCGCATCGCGTCGCTCGTGAACGAGAAGGTTCTCACGGATATCAGCGCCATTCGCGACGAGTCAGACGAGAACACCCGCGTCGTCATCGAGCTGAAGCGCGATGGCAACCCGAAGGTCGTCATTAACAACCTCTACAAGCACACCGCGCTCGAGAGTTCCTTCGCCGCGTCCATGCTGGCGATCGATCACGGCAAGCCGAAGCTGCTCTCGCTCAAGGAGGCGAACACCGCCTACATCGAGCATCGCCGCGAGGTGGTGCTGCGCCGCACCCGCTATGAACTGCGCAAGGCCGAAGACCGGGCGGAAACGCTCGAAGGCTACCTCATCGCGCTGGCGAATCTGGATGAGTTCATCCGCATTATTCGCGGCTCCGCGAACCGCGACGAAGCACGCGTCAAGCTCCTCGCCTTTGAGTTTACCCGCCGTCAGGTCGAGCAAATCGGCATCCTCATCCGCAATGAAGCCCGCCTCGTAGAGGGGCGTTACTCTTTCAGCGAGCACCAGACGAACCAGATCCTCGACCTCCGCCTTTACCAGCTCACTGGCCTCGAGCGAGAGAAGATCATCACCGAATACAAGGCGCTAATCAGCACCATTCAGGACCTGCTCGACATCCTCGCGAAGGAGTCGCGCGTGCTCGAGATCATCAAAAAAGAGCTCCGCGAAATCCGCGACAAATACGCCGGCCCGCGCCTGACGCAGCTCGTCCCCGACGAGGGTGAGATCAACATGGAGGATCTCATCGCGAACGAAGGCTGCATCATCAGCATCACGCATGGCGGCTTCATCAAACGGACCGCGGTGAGTGCTTTCCGCGCGCAGCGCCGCGGCGGCAAAGGCGTCATCGGTATGGCCACCCGCGAAGGCGCGCGTGAGGAGGACGAAGGCGATTTCATCGAGCACCTTTTCACCGCCACTACCCACGACTTCCTGATGTTCTTCACCGAATCAGGCCGCTGCTACGTCGAAAAGGTGTACGAAATTCCCGAAATGGGCCGTGCCGCCAAAGGCCGCTCCATCGCCAATCTGCTGGAGCTCCGCAGCGATGAGAAAATCGCCGCCACCATCCGCATCCAGGCGAAGAAATCCGGCACCGGCCCGAACATCATCGACGAAACTTGGGATGAAAACCTCCACATCGTGTTCGCCACCCGCTCCGGGATTGTGAAGAAGTCAAACCTGTCCGATTACAGCAATGTCCGGAAAGGCGGCATCATCGCGATCCAGATCGAAGACGACGATTGTCTGATCGACGCGAAGCTCACGAATGGCGACAACCAGATTGTCCTCATCACGAAGGAAGGCATGAGCCTGCGGTTCCACGAAGAACAGCTGCGCGATCAAGGGCGCAACACCGTCGGCGTCTGGGGCATCCGACCTGAGAAAGGCGATCACGTCGTCGCCAGTGCGGTCGTGAACCCTGACGCCATGCTCCTCGTAGCCGGCGAAAACGGCATCGGCAAACGCACCCCGTTCGATGATTACCGCACCCAATCGCGCGGCGGCAAAGGCATCATCACCATGAAGACCGGCGAGAAAACCGGCAACGTCGTCGGCGCCCTCACCGTCACCGAGCACGACGAGCTGATGCTGATCACCACCAAGGGGCAGATGGTCCGCACCCGCGTGAAGGAGATCCGCGCCGTCGGCCGGAACACCATGGGTGTGAAACTCATGGACCTCCGCGGCACCGAGAAGCTCCAGGCGATCGCACCAGTCGTTAGTCAGGAAGCTTCCGAAGCAGAAGCGGACGCCGTCGAGCCCGCTCCTTCCGCCTGACGGACACAACAAAAGGGCACGCGCAGAACGCGTGCCCTCTTTATTGAATCTGCTCCGGCCGTTGCCTAACGAATCGTTGTGGAGCGTGTCGTCGTGGAGGTGGCGGCAGGACGCGTCACCACGGCTTCACGTTGCACGGTCGTGGTGGTCGTTTCCGGGGGCCGTTCCACCACCGTGGTGCAGGACGACAGAACCAGCGTGACCGCAGCAAGAGCTGGCATAACAAGAAGTAGTGTTTTCATAGTAAGTGTTTGTTTCACCCTCGATTCGGCCCTACGCCCCTCGCTGCATGTATCAGCGGGCGAGTTTTTCCCGCTCAAGTGATCGGCACTTCCTGCCCCAGGCTGCTGGAAGCATAGATCGCGTCGAGCATCTCCATTAACTCCACCGCCTGCTCTGAGTTGTTCACCGGCTCCGCGCGGCCCTGTACGGAATCGACGAAATTCCGCAGCTGCAGCTCGAAGCTGTCGGCGTCGTCCGGCAGCTCCACAGGGACGGTCGTGAGCGCCCCCTGCTGATCTTCGAAGAACGTCAGCGGCTTCAGGCGAATGCTCCCTTTCGTGCCGAAGACGTTCGAATTATTGAGCTCGCGGCCGAAATATTGCCCCTGCGGAATATCATCGGTCAGGTTTGCCGCCCACGATGTCTCAAGGTGCACAACCGCGCCGTTCTCGAAGCGAATGAAAGCGAACGCCGCATCTTCCACGTCGAAAACCGGATCACTCACGAGATGCGCGAAATTTCGATAAACCTGCGCACTGACGGAGACCGGCCGCGGCGTCCCCATTAGATACCAGGCCGAGTCGAGCGCGTGCACGCCGATGTCGATCAAAGCGCCACCACCTGATCGACGCTTCTCGGTGAACCAGCCGCCGATTCCCGCCGGGATGCCGCGCGAGCGCACCCATGTCGCCTGCGCGTGATAGATTGTGCCGAGGCGGCCGTCGTCGATGAGTTGCTTCGCCGCACGCATCGCCGGTGTGAAGCGAAACTGACGGCTGAAAAAGTATGTGAGACCGCGCTTCTCCGCTTCGTCGTGGAGCACCTTCATCTCGGCTGCGTTCATCGTCGGCGGCTTTTCGCACAGCACGTGTTTGCCTGCTTCGAGCGCGGCCAGTGTCGCCGGGAAATGCAGAAAGTTCGGCAGACAAATGATCGCTGCGTCGACTTGCGGATCAGCCAGCATCTCGTGGTAATCACCGAACGTGTTCTGCGGCGCGTATTCCGCCACGAACTCCTTCCGCCGCTGCTCGTCGAGGTCGGCGCAAGCGTACAGCTTCGCTTCCGGAATAGCGCTCATCACTCGCGCGTGCTGTTGCCCCGGCCAGCCGGTGCCGATCACCCCGAGGTTGATCCGCTTCCCCTGCTTTTTCACTCGGCGACTGTGCTGCGGAGTTTCTTCAGCGTCGAGCGTTTGCGTTTTGTTTCCAGGATTCTCCGTTTCAAACCGGGCGGGCGCGGTCGTTTCTGCCGTCGCACCCTTTCCCGCTGCGCCTTCTCCGCCGCGCGCTTTTCCTGCTGCACGCGCGCGATTGCTTCCTGTAACCGCGCCCGCGCCAGTTTGCGGTTCATTGCCTGTGAACGGGAATCCTGCACCGTCACGCTCAGCCCGCTCGGCCGATGCCGCAGCGTCACAGCCGTGGAAACCTTGTTCACATTCTGCCCGCCCGGGCCGCCGGAGCGCGCAAACGTCTCCTCCAGATCCGCTTCGCGGAGCTGAAATGAGGCGCTGCGTTGGGAAGATTCAGCCGTCATTGGTCAAGAGGTGAACGCACGCACCGCGGCATTGCCGATGGCCGGACTCGAACCGGCACTCCGCTTTCGCGAAAACGGATTTTAAGTCCGTTGCGTCTGCCATTTCGCCACATCGGCTAACACATATTTACGAGGGACGGCCCGACACCGCAGCCGATTTTGCTCGTCTTTGTGCTACATTCTGTGCTACAGCACACGAATGCACAATGACGCACAGCAAAACGACACGGTTTCCGGCAGTTCTTCGCATGCTGCGAGGTTTGAGGCGGTGCGGGATTCACGCAAGCGAAAAGTGCCGGGGCTCTGGCGCCGCGGCCGGCGCTACTACGCGCAGCTCCGCGTTGATCTTGGAAACGGCCGCACCGCACCGCGCCGGATACCGTTAGAGGCAGAGA
>JACCZQ010000477.1 GCA_013695905.1 Chthoniobacterales bacterium | reverse complement strand
CTTCGAAGCCGCCGATGCGCCAGCCGAGCTGCGCCCGCCCGCGGAACTTGGGTCGCACAAAGGTGCCGGCGAGCTCGCGCACCGGTTCGGCGTCGCTCGCCTGTTGCTCGAAGCTCGCCAGATAGGCGCCTTCGCCGCGGAGGGTGAAGATGCCGAGGGGCGTCGGCGGCGTGATGTATTCCAGCGAAGCATCGAGACCTTCGACTTTGACGGATCCGAGATTCTGGAAACGCGTGTTCACCAGCAGCACGTCGCCGGGAATGCCGAGGGCGAGGTCGGCGGCAGAGGCGGGTGCTCGTATCACAAAACCGCCGAAGTCGTCTTCGTTATCGAGGATGAATTGCGGGTCGAGGCTGGCGATGGCGCCGTCCACTTCGATCTGGAAATAATCGAGGGAGAAGGTGAGCCCCGGCACCATGGGCGGGGTGAGGACGAAGCCGGTGGAGAAGTTGTTTGAATCTTCGGCGTCGAGATCGGGATTGCCGCCGGAAAGGATCTGGATAGGACTGCTGCGATCTTCCGGTGAACCGGTGACGCGGAACCGCCGCTCGTCTCTGAGTTCCTGTGAAAACGTGAGGGAGCCGGTGGAGGATTGGACGAGCGAGGGAGCGCGGAAGCCGGTGCTGTAGGAGCCGCGCAGCAGCAGCCAATCCGGGACCGGGCGCCAGGCCAGGCCGATTTTCGGATTCACGGTTTCGCCGAAATCGCTGTAGCTCTCGCCGCGGAGGGCGAACTGCGCCTCGAGGCGGTTGAGGCCCGGGATGGCCATTTCGCTGGAGATGATCGGGGCGAAGAACTCGACGAACGCGCCGATGATCTGGCGATCGCCGCTGGCGGAGGTGCTGTTCAGATCGATGACGTTGCCGGCGGTGGAGAACGGGTCGAAGCGGTCGGCGAGTTCTTCGTGGCGATATTCCATCCCGAAGGCGGTGAGCAGCTCGCCCGCGGGGAGTTTGAAGAGCGGGCCGTCGGCTTTGGCGTCAATGCCAAAGAGGCGGGATTCGCCGTGGCGCGTGGTGGTGACGCGGAGCGACTCGATGGTGGAGGGGTTGTTTACGTTATCGCCGGCGCCGAAGACGTTGAAGGCGGTGGCGGGATTCGGGTCGGCGAGGGCGGCGAGGAGCGCGGGACGGGAAAGGTTGTTGAAGCTGTTCACTTCGGCCTGCGTTTCGCTGTAGAGGAGGGCGCTTTCGAAGGTCCAACGATCGGAGAGCTTCAAGTTCACGCCGGCGACGGCGCGGTAGGAGTCGGATTCGACTTTGTCGATGCGCGGACCGGCTTCGGTGACGCGATAGCGGAAGAGCACCGGCGCGCGGAAGGGATTGAACGGATTGGTCGCGGGGACGGCGATGTTCTCGACGTCACCTTCGATCGGCGCGGGGGCGAGCTGCTGCTTCGTCCAGGTGTTGCGATAGCTCCATTCCGCGAACAAGTCGGCGGTGGGGGCGAGCTGCACCTTGGCGCGGGCGAAGATGCCGTAGCGTTCGGTTTCGGGCACGAGCGGCTGGAACGGTGCGCGGTCGAAGCGGTTGCGGCCGCGGGTGAACTCGGAGATTTCGGGAGTGCCGTCGCTGTTCGCGGGGACGCGGAGTGGGTTGCCGGTGACGGGATGGAAGACGGTGCCAGGATTCGCCACCGAGCTGAGGAAGCTGCTGCCGCCCTGCCGCGTCTGGTCGATCGAGCGGGAGAAGTAGCGGTCGGTCTGGAAAAGAGCGGCGCGGTTGAAGTAATCGCCGACCACCACCAGCTCGAAGCCGCGTGCTTCATTCGTTAGGCCGGTGATGAAGGAGGAGCGGTATTCGCTCACGTCCGTGTCGGTGGTGTTGCCGTAGCCGAAGTTGACGAAGGCACCGTCGTAGCGCTGGAGGAAGCGGACGTTCACCACGCCCGCGATGGCGTCGGTGCCGTAAATTGCGGAGGCGCCGTCGCGCAGCACATCGATCTGGTGAATCGCGGCGAGCGGGAGTGCGTTGAGATCAACGAAGGCGGTGATGCCGCCCTGCGCGAATGGATAGGGCGCGACGCGGCGGCCATTCACCAGCACGAGCGTGGCGTCGGGTCCAAGGCCGCGCAACGCGACTGCGGCCGCGCCGGGCGAGAGGGAGTCGCTCTGGTTTTCGGTAAACGTGCCGCCGGAGTTCTGCGGCATCGTTTGAAAAAAATCACCGAGCGTGCGAGCACCGGAGCGTTCCACCGCTTCGCGATTGAAAATGGATTCCGGAACGAACGGCGGCGAATCGCTGGTGATGTTCGTGCCGGTGACGGTGATGCGGTCGATTTCCATCAGATCGCGAACCGACTCATGCGGCTGTTCGGGAGCGGGGGCAATGGCGTTGCCGTTCGCATCCACTTCGGCCGCGGCGGTAGCCGGCGTTGAGGTGGGGACGCTCTCCTGCGCAAACGCGGGGGTGAGCAGCGACAACAGCAGGAAGATGCAGCAGAGAATCCCCTGCGGTCGGTTTGGCACCCGCGAATCAAGACGCGAACGCAGGAGCTGACAAGCTCCCGATTACCGTTGGGCGGGCTCCCCGGCCTAGGTGCCGGGCTTCTTCTCCTCGACCGGCATCGGCGATTGGTAATCGAGGGCAATCTTCCAATTGTGCGCCTTATCGGTGCGCCAGATCTGCAAGTAATGGCCGCGCTCGGTTTTGCCGAGGCGGGCGAATGAATATTTGCCGTAGCTGTAGGCGAAATCACCGGCTTCGCTGATGTCGCCGCCCATGCGTTGCATGGTTAGATTCCCGCGCAGTACGCTCAGCATCAGGCCAGCGGCGCTGGTCCCGACGGCCGGGTAAACGCCTTCGCGAAGAACTCGGGCGTTCTCGAGACTCGCATTGATCAACGCCTCAGTGGAGTCGCTCTTCGCCGCTTTCATGAAGGCATTCTCCGCTTCGCGCAGCTGGCGCGCGGCGACTCCGGGTTTCAGCGGCTCAGCGGGCGGATCGGTGGGAAGGGAGAGCATGAGCGGCTCCTCGTGTTTCGGCGCACCGGGCACTTCGCTGCCGACATCGAGCGCGACTTTCCAGGTGCCGTCCTTCTTCTTCCAGATCGAGACGTATTGGCCGTGGCCGAATGGCTTCTCGTCGGTTTTGTTCCGGCGCCACTCGGAGGGACCAGTGGTGTAGCCGAGATCGCCGCTGCGCGAGATGGCGGCGAAGACGGGTCGCCACTTGAGCGAAATGCCACCCTCGGCGTGCGCCTCCCAGACTTTCCTGGCACTCTGCGGCACCGGCTCGAAGCCGATGGCGTCGTCGGCGAGGAAGGTGAGAAATGCGGTGCGGGTCCCCTGTTCGATCCCCATGCGGAAGAATTTTTCCTCGTAATCGACGAGCGTCTGCGCCGTTTCCGCGGCAGGTGTCGCGGCGGGGCTCTCCTCCGCCAGCGGAGCAGGCTCCTGGGCCTGCGCCACCAGCGCCATGCTCGTAAGGCAGACGAGAAGTGCTGGTTTCATGAAAGGAAATGTAACGCCGCCGCGAAAATTCTGCACGCCTGTAGACAAATTCCCGGTTTGGCGGCGTCTCACTTTGGAAGACCGTTGAAGAGGTCATGGAGAATGTCGCTACGCATGAAGATTGGAAAGCTTGTTTCGCCGAACTTGCGCCCGGGCTCGTTCTCTTCGCGCGTCAATTCGTCCGCTCCGTCGCGGATGCCGAGGACATCGCGCAGGAGGCGTTTGTCCGCTTCTGGCGCCAGCAGCATTCCATCCAGAATCGCGCGCTCCTCTTTGCCACCGTCCGTTCCTGCGCGCTCGATCTCTTGCGGCGGGACAGTCGCCGCGCCCGGCGCGAAGCGGAAGTGGTCGCGGACTCGGAGCAGGTGGTTGCTCCGCAATTTGAGAGCGGGAGTGAATCGCAGCAGCAGCTCGCGGCGGCGGTCGATCGCCTGCCGGCGGAACAGCGAGAGGTGCTCGTGATGAAGATTTGGAACGAACTCACGTTTGCCGACATCGCGGAGGTGCTCGGCATTTCGCAGAACACGGCGGCCTCGCGGTATCGCTACGCGCTCGCGGCGCTGAAGAAAGGGCTCGTCACCCATGAATGAATTTTCCGAACTCGAAGCTGAGCTGAAGCAGCTGCGGCCGGTCGCGCCAGCGGTGGAGTTGACGCAGCGCATCGAGCAGGAGCTGGAGACGGCGCCGGCTTCTGCCACGCCGACCGCGGGCGTGTTGCCGCGCCCGGCGCAGTCGCGGGTGAGCTGGTTTACGCTCGGCCTGGGCGTAGCGGCGGCGGCGGCGCTCTTCCTGCTGGCGCGCGTGGCCGTCGATAACGCTGCGCCCGGCGAGCAGATGGTCGCCGTGCTCACGCCTGCGCCGCTCCCGACGGCGGCGTCGCAACCGGCGACCAGTTTCGTGCCGGAGGGGCTCACCCGCGTCGTGTATAACCAGCGCGACGAAGGGCTCGTCTTCCCGGAAGGCGAGGCTGAGCCACTCCGTCGTGTGCGCTCCCGCACGCGGGAGACCCTCGCCTGGCGGAACCCGGAGACGGGCGCTTCGCTGCGCGTCTCCTACCCGGC
>JACCZQ010000474.1 GCA_013695905.1 Chthoniobacterales bacterium | reverse complement strand
GCTCTGCGCCCGAGCTTCCACACTGGCGCGAAGCGCGGCTGCTCCTGCCGTTGGCTGCGGTGGCCGTGGCGTTAGCGATTCTCGCTTACCACATCTTCTTTTCCTGACGGGGATCGAGGAGTCGTGCCATTCGCCGCACCATGATCACCAGCGGCCAGTGCCCTGTCTGCAACTGAGGCCAGGCTCGACCGCTCGAAGCTGTCACCTCGGTTTGCCGAACAGCGATCTGCCTCGGGAAGTCTTGCCTGACGGCCTCGTGCTTGCATAGGCTGTCGCGTCAGGAGGCAGATCGATGAGACTTTTGCTCGCAGCTTTGCTCGGTGCCGTCGCGATGTTCACCTGGGAGTTCGTCGCTCACATGTTCACACCGCTGGGAGAAGCGGGTATTTCTTATCTGCCGAATGAAAGCACCGTCTCGGCTGCGCTCGCCTCGGCGGTGGGTGATCGGCACGGGCTCTATATGTTTCCCACCGGCGGACTGACAAAAGAATCCAGCGGCGAGGAGAAGCAGCAGGGCATGGAGCGGATCATGGAAGAGATGAAGACGAACCCTTCGGGTCTCGTCTTGTACAAGCCGGCCGGCACGACGTTCAACTTCGCGAAGAACCTGGGGGTCCAGTTTGTGACCGATTTCGTGAAGACGTTCCTGGCCGTCTGGCTCCTGGCCCGGACGCGGCTGGCAACGTTTCCCGGACGCGTCGGGTTTGTCGTCGTGGTCGGCGTCCTTGCCGCAGTCGCCACCAACATTCCGCATTGGAATTGGTACGGCTTCCCGACCGGGTTCACGCTCGCCAACGTGATCATGGAGATCCTGGGGTTCTTCTTCGCCGGTCTCGCGATCGCGCTTGTCTTCAAGCCTGCTGTGACCACTCCGTAGTCGCTTCCCTTTCCGAGGCGTTCGGACCGGGAAAGCACTGTCCGTTCATCGAGGTACCTGCTACGCATCTGAACTTGCCGCTGGTCACGTGTCACAGTTCCCTCGCATCCTTTTACGTCCCGTCGAACCGGGCGATTTGCCGTTGTTCTTCGAGCACCAGCGAGATCCACTCGCGGTGGCGATGGTTGCCTTCCAATCGCGGGATCGTGCCGCGTTCGACCAGCATTGGGCGAAGATCCTCGCCGACAAGACGGGCTTGATCAGAACGGTCGTTGCCACGTTCGATGACTCACCGGAATCCCAACCCAAAGAGCACGTAGTCGGGAACATCGTGAGCTGGAATTCGGACGGGCAGCGCGAGATCGGCTACTGGATCGACCGCGCGTACTGGGGCCGCGGCATCGCCACCCGCGCGCTCTCCGCTTTTCTTCAGCTGGAACAGACGCGGCCGCTTTACGCCGGCGTCGCCAGGCACAACGCCGCCTCGCTCCGCGTCCTGCAAAAGTGCGGGTTCACGTTCCTCGCCTCCACTGACAAAGCGTCAGATGACGCCGACGATTCGCACGTCCTTCTGGTGCTGGCACCCAGCTGATTGCGTGGCTCGTCCCTGATCACAGAGCCCGCCTCCTGAAGAGCTTCCTCTATGGCCTCAGCGCCTCCGGCCCATCACCTTCACCGGGATCGCGGTGATGCTCCTCACAATTGCCTTCCTCGCCTGCTGGATCCCAGCCCGCCGCGCCAGCCGCGTCGATCCGATAATCGCGCCACGGGCGGAGTGATTCAGAGATCCTTCGACGTCCCCGCGTCTCCTGATGACACCCTCAGCGATCCGTCCTCAATGGGCTGCCTGCCGAAACAAGGTTGATTGGCCGTCGCTGGAAAAGTAAACTGCGCTCATGACGACTACCGTAGAAGCCATTTACGAGGGCGGGGTCTTGCGTCCGTTGCAGCCGCTGGCATTACCCGAGCACGCTCATGTCCACGTTTCCGTAGAGACGATGCCGGAGGACCCGGAGCGCGCCGCCTGGCTCGCGCAATCGGAGCGCCGCCTCCGCGAGGTTTGGGAAAACGACGCCGACGATGTCTTCACCGAATTGCGCCCGCAGTGACGTTATCCTGCTGCCGATTCCATTCACGGATCTAAGCAGCAGTAAAGTCCGTCCGAGTACCAGGAGCTGGTTCGCGCCCTCACGCGGGGGCTCTCGCCGCGGCCGCCGCTGGTTTACGCCGCCGGGCATGATCACAACCTGCAGTTACTCGATGGCAGAAAGGCGAATACGCCGGGCTCCGGACGGGCGGCTGATTACCTCCTGATCAGTGGTCTCGGCTCGAGCGCGAAGGCGAGCAGCGTCACGCACCAGGCCGACACGATGTTCTCGTATCTGCACCCGGGATTCATGACTCTCGATTTCTACGGGAATGGCGCCGTGCTGTTGCGCGTCGTGGTGCCGCCAGGCGGCGAGGTGGTGTATTCTACCTGGCTGCGTGGAGAATCACGTCAGGCGGGCGCATACTCCTGCGAGCAGCGGACGAGTGCTCGTCGTGCTGGTGGCTTTTCTGGTCGCAACGCCATAAGAAATGATTGACGCCGAGCCATCTGCAGAGGGACAGTTGGCGCATGAAAAAGTGGCACTTCGAAGCGGATTACCTGCAGGCTTGTAACTGCGACTACGGCTGCCCGTGTGAGTTCTCGGCGCCGCCGACGATGGGTTTTTGTGAAGGCATGGGTGCCTGGAAGATCGAGCGCGGTGAGTACGATGGCGTGTCGCTGGATGGGCTCGGCCTCGGGTTCGCGGCGAAATGGCCGGGCGCGATCCACGAAGGGAACGGCTCCGTGTTGCTTTACGTGGACGAGAAAGCTTCGCCGGAGCAGCGGGAGGCGTTAATTACGATCGGCGCGGGGCAGGCGGGCGGGCTGCCGTTCGAGATCCTGGCGACGACGTTCAGCACGGTGCTGGAGCCGCAGTTTGTGCCGTTCGATTTCAATGTGAACGGGGTGAACAGCTCCGTCACGGTCGGGAGCAATTTCCGGATCACGCTGGAGTCGATCAAGAATCCGGTGACGAAGGAGCCTGAGCAGGTGGCGGTGGATCACGGGACCGGCTTCATTTTCCAGAAGGCGGAATGCGCCTCGGCCCGGGATGGCGCCGTGGATGAGGAGAACATGAAGTTCTCGTATCCAAACAAGGCGGGATTCATCAGCCGGATTCGTTACGGCAATTGAATACCCCTCACCCTCCCTCTCCCACGCGGCGAAGGAGTTCTTCTCCTCGGGGGAGAAGGCCAGGATGAGGGCGGGTGACTGCGCAGCATGAGTGCGTTGGCTGCTGTTGTTAAGCGCGACCGGCTGGTCATCGGCGTCGGCATCGCGCTAATCGCCGGGATCGCCTGGTGGTACACCGTTTACGAAGCGCGTCGGATGGATGCGACGGGCGTCTGCGCCTGCCTCGGGATGAAAATGGGCGGGCCGGAGCTCGGCGCCTGGACGGCGGCGTCGCTCGTGCCGCTCTTCGGGATGTGGGCGGTGATGATGGTGGCGATGATGTTGCCGAGCGCGGCGCCGATGATCCTGACTTTCGCGGCGGTGGCGCGGAATCGCCGACGCGCCGCACGGCCATATGTGCCGGTGGCGGTGTTCGCCGCCGGTTACGTGGTGATCTGGTGCGTCTTCAGCATCGCAGCGGCCGTCGGCCAATGGATTCTCCACCGCGAGGCGCTGCTCTCGCCGATGATGGCGAGCTCCAGCGCAATTTTTGGCGGCGTGCTGCTGCTGGCGGCGGGCGTGTTCCAATTCACCCCGCTGAAACGGAGCTGCCTCACCCATTGTCGCGCGCCGCTGGAGTTCATCATGACGCGCTGGCGGGAAGGCGCGCGCGGCGCGTTCCGGATGGGCGTCGAGCATGGCATCTTTTGCGCGGGGTGCTGCTGGGCGTTGATGAGTCTCCTCTTCGTCGCTGGCGTGATG
>JACCZQ010000466.1 GCA_013695905.1 Chthoniobacterales bacterium | reverse complement strand
GAGCAGGACCTCTTCATCGCGGCGGAGAACACCGGCACCGCCATGCATGGCGATCGCGTCGTGGCGCGGATCAGCCGCGACGAACGGCCCGGCCGCGGCAGAGGCGGCCCGACGCGCCAGGAAGGCCGGATCATCCGCATTCTGGAGCGGGCCCACGACACCATCGTCGGTACGCTGCAACACTCGCAGAATTTCTTCTACGTCGTGGCGGATGATCCGCGGATCGTCCACAACGTCTACGTGCAGGTGCCACCCCGCACCTCCCTGCCGACGGAGCCGCGCGTGGGCGACAAGGTGGTGGTGCAGCTCGAGGTCTGGGAATCGCGCCACGTCAATCCCGAAGGCCAGATCGTGGAGGTGCTGGGCCCCAGCAGTGCGCCGGGTGTGGACATGCTTTCCATCATCCGAAAGTACCACCTCCCGCTGGAGTTCCCGGAAGCAGTCACGGCCGAGGCGGAGCAAATCCCGGAGACGGTGCATCCCTCCATGTGGGAAGGGCGCGAGGATCTGCGGGAGCAATTCATCTTCACGATCGATCCCGATGATGCGCGCGATTTCGACGACGCCATCAACGTGGAGCGACTCCCCGGCGGCGGTTGGAACCTCGGCGTCCACATTGCTGACGTCGCTGCCTACGTGCAGCCCGGCAGCGCCCTCGACAAGGAAGCATCGCGCCGCGGGAACAGCGTTTACCTGCCCGATCGCGTCATCCCGATGCTCCCCGAGCGCCTCAGTAACGGCGTCTGCAGCTTGCGCCCCGACGTGGAGCGGCTGGCGCATTCTGTCTTCCTTCAATTCACCAGGGAAGGCCGCGCGCGGAATCCCCGCTTCGCCAGAACCGTTATCCGCAGCGCGCGCCGCCTCACCTACAAGGAGGCCTACGCCATTCTGCAGTCGCCGCCTGCCGACCAGCTCGGCGAGCGGCTCCACGTCGCGTGGGAGCTGGCGTCGTTTCTGCGCCGGAAGCGGTTCCAACAGGGCTCGCTCGAGCTCGACTTCCCCGAAGTGAAAGTGCGGCTCGATGAAAACGGAAAGCCCGTGCAGATGGAGCGGATCGAGAACGACGAGTCGCACCAGCTCATCGAGGAATTCATGCTTGCAGCCAACGAAGCCGTCGCTCTCGAGCTGAAGAACAGCCTCACCCCGGCGATCTACCGTGTGCACGAAAAGCCCGAGTCGGAAAAGCTCGCCGACTATCGCGAGCTCGTCCTGAGCTATGACTACAAAGTCGGCGATCTCACCCAGCGCACCGAGCTGCAGCGTCTGCTGGTGGCATTCCGCGGCAAACCGGAGGAGCAGGCGCTCAAGATCGGGCTTTTGAAAAGTCTCAAGCGCGCCCGCTACGCGCCGCAGCCGCTCGGTCACTATGGCCTGGCCAAGAATAACTACACCCACTTCACCAGCCCGATCCGTCGCTACGCCGATCTCGTCGTCCACCGCGCGCTCGCCGCCCGCGTCCCCACTCGCGGTGCACGGCGTGACATGGGCGCGCTCGGTTCCATCGCCGAGCACATCTCCACCACTGAACGCACCGCCGCCGACGCCGAGATGGACGCGGTCAAGATGAAAAAGCTCGAATTTTTCCAGCTCCAGCTCGAAGCGAAGGACCCGCAGGTGTTCCGCGCGTCGGTGATCGACATTAAAAACTACGGCCTCCTCGTCGAGCTGCCCGAGGTGCTGCTCACCGGGATGGTGCACATCTCGTCACTCAAGGATGACTTCTACATCTACAGCGCGCCACAGCGGCAGCTGATCGGGCGCCAATCCCGGCGCCGCTTCTCCATCGGCGACCTGCTGCAGGTTTACGTCTCGCGGGTGGACGTATTCAAGCGCCAGGTCGATTTCGCCCTCGCCGAAGAAAAGGCGCCCGAGAAACCGCGCCAGAAAACGCAGGGCCGCCGGCGCCGGCGCCGGTGAGGTAAAGCGCCGCCGCCGCTGCTGACTTCCCGCCGCGCAAAGCGGCACGGCGTCAGCAAAGCCCGAAGGGCTGACGGAATAAAGCCGGTGGCGACAGCCACCGGTTCCCTGCCCTGCTGACAACCAGCCCCCGAAGCGGGGCGGCGGAACGCACCCGCAGCGTGCGTGCGTGCGTGCGCGTTGCCTGCACCCGCACAATTATCTTTGCCTCTCTAGGGAAAATCCCTAGGCTTCTTCTTCGGCATGGATAACCTCATCGAGGCGAGGGAACTGCAGATCGAGCGGAAGCATTTTTATGTGGAGCTCCGGGAGAACGACCGTGGAAAGTTTCTGCGCATCACGGAGGAAGCGCATGGCAGACGCAACACGATCATCGTCCCGAGCACCGGTGTCGGCGATTTCACCGCCGCCATTGAGCAGGTGCTCGCTCAGCAGGGCGACGTTGCCACAGCCTAACCGCAGACGCGCCTCCTTTTCCCGCCATTGCGGGTGAGCGCCGCGTTGACACTCCGCCTCGGGATGGAGCCTGTGCCTCACAGGCCCGCGATTTGACGAATCCGGGCCAAAGCTTGCTCAACCGGGACGCCCTCCACTTTGCCGGTCTCAAATTTCCTCGATGCGCCGCTCAATCTCGCTTTTCCAAGCCTCTTCGATCTCCGGCTCGATTCCTCCGTGTCGCTCCAGCAGAATGCGACCAATCAATTCGGCCACCACGTCAGCGGGCAATTGGCGGGTTTCCTCAACGATCTCATCCAACTTCATCGGCATCGGCCGGACCATCACCGCCTTGCCGTCACTTCTCAACCCAACGGGATCACAAAGCGGGTCGGACCTGGTCTGACCTGAATGGCGCTACGAAAGCCTCGTTTATGCAAAACCATCGTAAGTTCCATCCCAGGCCCCCAAGGGCGGCAGTCCGCAAGCTTTTCCTCATGGTCTGGACAGCCGCTTTGCTCGCCCTGGCCGACTCCGCCTCGGCGGAAATCATCGGCGTGGAGACCTTCGACTACCCGGACGGCCCCATCGCCGGGCAGGGCACGGGAAAAAGGGGTCGGGCCGGTCGGGCCGTGCATATG
>JACCZQ010000459.1 GCA_013695905.1 Chthoniobacterales bacterium | reverse complement strand
CAGCAGGAGCCTCCGCTCTGCTCCACCTGGCCGGAGGTAGTTCTTTGACCATTGATCGCTGCCGGCGCATCATGTTCTAAATGAATGCGCCCATGGAGCGGCCAAGCTCGGACAAAGAACAGTTATCCCTGGCTCGGGAAGCGTATCGACTGTTCCAGACCCGCTGCTTTTGGTTCATGCGGCCCGACTTGGAAATCACAGAGGCAAATCTGCCTCTGATCATCCGCGGCTTGCGAACACACGGCGGCCACGCCGGCTATGCTTTGGCCGCCCGGCTATGCCGCTAACGAACCTGCAGCAGGAAGTGCTGCGGCTGCTCGCCCGGTTCCGCAGTCCGGAGAGTTATCTCGCCGGTGGGACGCTGGTTAATCAAAGGAGTGGAACGCCTCGGTATTCCCAGGATTTGGACATCTTTCATGATGCTGAAGAAGCAGTAGGGCGCTTTGCGGAGCACGACGCGCAGGTGCTTGGACGCGAAGGGTTTCAGATCAGCTGGGACATGCAACGTCCTGCCCTCTACCGCGGAGTTGCTTCCCGCCGCGGCGAGGCGGTGCGACTGGAATGGGCACTCGACTCCGCCTTTCGATTCTTTCCGGTGGAAGCAGATGACGAGGTCGGTTTCCGATTACATCCGGCTGACGTCGCCTTAAATAAATCCTTAGCTCTCGGAGGACGGCGGGAGGCGCGTGATTTCATCGATGTGCTTTACCTGCATCGCACCTACCTGTCGCTCGGCGCGATGTGCTGGGGTGCCTGTGCCAAAGATCCCGGCTTTACCCCGGAGTTCCTCCTTCAAGAGATGAGTAGAAACGTGAACTTTCGCCCCGAAGAATTCGAAGTGCTAACCTTGGCGGAGCCTTTCGATCTGGTCGCTGCGAAGAGGGAATGGCTGACCGCGGTTGATGCAGCGCGGGCGTTGTTTGAAATGCTTCCCGCGGCCGAGGTGGGTTGCCTTTACCTCGACAAATCGAAGCCCGTCACGCCAGCCGATTCCGATGAGGTTGGCACGTTACAGCGCCATTACGGCTCGTGGCGCGGGAGCTGGCCCGCTGTGCGTTAGGTTTATCGTCCCGGCTTCGCCGCTTCCGCGTACGGCCCCGCCCGCAGCAGATCAGCGACACCACCCTGGTTCCGCATCAGCGACTTCATGCTCCAATGAATATGCCCGGGAGAATTCGTCCCGCGCCGCGTCAGTGCGATCTGATCCACAATCTCCTGCGCCGGTCGCGCTGCGCCGATCCGGTCGGTGGCGATCCCCGGCCACACATCTTTCCCGCGGCTCTGCGCCCGCCACCAATCCAGGAGCACCGGGAAGCTTTGCTTCGCCGGCCGGATTCCCCAGTAAAGCTGCGGCGCCAGATAATCGCACCAGCCCTCCGCCAGCCACTTCCGCGAGTCGGCAAACAGCTGCCCGTACGCATCGAGCTGCGCCTCCGTCGTCGCCGGCACACCGGGCCGCCAAATCCCGAACGGGCTGATCCCCACTCGCACCCGCGACTTCGTTCCCTTCACCGTCCGATACATCGAGCGCACGAAGTCATTGATATTCTCCCGCCGCCAATCCGGCCGGCTCAACCCGCTCTTCGCCCCATGCCGCTCCCAGCTCGCGTCGTCGGGGAACGTCGCCTGCCCCGGCTTCAGCGGATATGGATAGAAATAGTCGTCAATGTGCACCCCATCGATGTCATAACGCCGCACGATATCCGCGATCACCTCCAGCACATAGGCGCGCGCCGCTGGTTCGCCCGGGTCAACCCAGAGCTGATTCCCCACTCGACGCACCCACTCCGGGTGCTTCTTCGCGACGTGATTCGGCGCGAGACTGGCGCCGGCGCTCGTCGCCGCGCGGAACGGATTCAGCCACACATGCAGCTCGATCCCGCGCGCATGCGCCTCCCGGATGGCGAACTCCAGCGGATCATAACCCGGGGAAACACCTTGCCGCCCGCTGAGAAACTGCGACCACGGCTCCTTCGACGACTGATAGAGCGCATCACTCGCCGGCCGCACCTGCAGCAGGATCGCATTCAGCTTCAGCTCCGCCGCGCGATCGAGAATCGCCCGGAGCTGCGCCTGCTGCGTCGCCGCCGGCAACCCCGGCTTCGACGGCCAATCGATATTGTGCACACTCGCCACCCACGCCCCTCGGAACTCCGCCTGCACCGTCGCGTTGCCTGACCAGACGCAGAGGGCCACCACCACTGCTCGCACGAGAAAACCAGCCGAATATTTCACCCGCAGCTAGTAAGCCCCCGCCGCCGAAATAGCCAACGAAACGCGCCTCGAAAATCGCGCAACTTCCCTGCCGAAGCGCAGTTGAAATTTTGCGCAGGAGCAGCGACACTACGCGCTTTCCGCGCCGGAGCACTCTCCGGCGCCCATCATGGCTGACTCAAAAAAAGCAATCGAACTCGAAGGTAAGATCACGTCCGTCCTGGCCGGCACGATGTTCCGCGTCCAGCTCGCGAACGACCACACCGTCCTCGCCCACATCTCGGGCAAGATGCGGAAGCGCTTCATCCGCCTCACCACGGGCGATCGCGTGAAGCTGCAGATGTCTCCTTACGATATCGACAAAGCGCGCATCGTTTACCGGCTCGGGTAAATCCCGGCCGCGCACCGCGCTGGTGCAGTTTTCGCGAAAGCGCGGCCCTGTCCCGGGGCGGGAGAGTGCTCGCGTGCGCACCTCGCTTGAAGTACAGACGGGGCACGGATGCATCCCGCGAAACGCCGGCCACAGCTCAGCCCGGCCCGCCAGACGAGCAGTTCACCCTCACCGGCATCCTCGTCCCACTCGATTTCTCGGATGAATCGCTGCAGGCGCTCGAGTTTGCCGTTCCGTTAGCGAAACGTTTCGGCGCGTTTGCAGATTCCCTGCCGCTCATCGGGATCAATGCGGAGTCTGCAGTGGAGGTCGGTATTCCCGCTGAAGCGCTCGCGGCAGAGACAAGAACCGGTGACTTCGATCTCGTCGTCACCTCCACGCACGGCCACACCGGCGTCCCGCACTTCCTCCTCGGCAGCACCGCCGAGAAGCTGGTGCGCCTCGCCGCCTGCCCCGTGCTGGTGGTGCCCAGCCACTCCGCCTAGAGTGTGTCATGCACTTCGTGGCACCCGCCCAAGGGGGTTCCACCGCTGTAGGC
>JACCZQ010000451.1 GCA_013695905.1 Chthoniobacterales bacterium | reverse complement strand
GCCCAAAGCCTATACCGCGCGAGCGTTTGCCCCAGGGGCCGCCGCGCGGGCTTCACCTTCGCCGGTGGCGCGGCGTTGCCGAATTCATCGCCGTAGAAGTTCACCAGCTGCACGGCGACGCCGTGCTTCACCTCCACCTCGCCCAAGTCGTGCAGAAAGGGCTGCCAGTGCCGGTATTGACCGAGGTCTTCGGCAACGCGTTTCGACATCAGGATGTGTCCTGCGTCTGCGCAATCCATGACGCGCTGCGCCATGTTGATCCCGCCGCCCGCCACGTTTGCCCGTTCGTTCAAATCGGTCACGTCGTTGACGGGGCCCGTATGGATGCCCATGCGGACCCGCAGCTCCGGATGTTGCTTCAACGCGGTGCTGATCTCGATGGCGCACTCCACAGGAGCGGACGGTGAGGTGAAAAACACCAGCGCCATGCCATCGCCGGTCGGCAGACGCTTTAACTTCGCGTCTTCGTCCGCCCGGCGGAACTCATCACTATCGCGGATGATCTCGTTCAGCGTCTGGAGAAACTCGCGTTGCTCGTCATTCAGCAGACGGGAGTAACCCACGATGTCGATGAACAGCACGTGAGCGAGCTTCAGTTGTTCGTTCTTGGGCATAGGTAAGCACCGACAGCACTAGAGTACACATGCGCCCTTCCTTATGTCGACGGAAACGGCGGCGCAGGTCCGTGGCGATCTAGCTGCGGTAAGTCGCGAAGAGTGCGCGAAGCTGCATCTTCCGGCTGCTCCTTCAGGGCCGCGATCGGTCCAGCTCCTCGAAAATCTGCTTCGTGTTCAGCTTGTCGCCGCGAAGACGCAGGACGCTCGATGTCCGCCCAATCGCGCATGCCGGCGAATGCCTTGTGGACGATTAGGTCCTCGGCGGAGCAAGTGCGAAGCTCACATCCTGGCCACCACGCGCAGACGGAGCAAAGGTCGACAGTGACGAAGCACTCGATGTAAGGCATCGTTTGCGTGGAGTAGACGAGACTTAGGGCGGACGATCGCACGACTGGCACGCACATACCCGTGTCGCCCGCAGGGCGACAGCTACACTGCGCGCCTTACCACCCGCCGCCCCACAGCGTGAGCGGCGCGAACTCAAGGCTATTCCCCGCCGGATCCCGAAAATACAACGACGTGCCGCCCTGCTCCCACGGCACCTCCGCCTCGATCTCCACTCCCGCAGCGACGAGCCGCTGCTTCCATTCCTCACGTTCCGCGTCGGTGGCGGCGAAGGCCAGGTGACCCGCACCCGCGCGTCCATGCGACGGCACCTCCCGCCCCGGCGGCGAGCTCTGCCGCGGATCGAAGATCAACAGCACGCCACCTGCACATCGGAACGACACCATCAGATCGCTTTGCGTGATGATCTCCATCTCCAGCACATCGCGATAAAACGCGGCGGTCGCTGCGAGGTTCTCCGCATAGAGCACCGTCTCGAAAATGCGCCGCGGCCCAGTCATTCCACCACCCTGTCGCTCTTCGCGCAGCTGTCCAGTCACAGCCGATCGCGAAGCTTTCGTTCTGAGGTTGGGGACTGCCGCGGCCCGCCGGCTTCCGTGAGCAGCCTCCTCAGCTCCTGCACTGCGTTGCGCTGCCGCAGGCGCGCTGTTATACCGGCGCGATGCGCCTGAACCCTGCTGCGACCGACCGCGAGGTCACTCGCCTCGAAGGCTTCAGCGACGCTGTCTTCGGCTTCGCGCTGGCGCTGCTCGTCGTCTCCGTGGAGGTGCCGGGGACGTATGCGGAGTTAATCGACACGATGCGCGGCTTCGGCGCGTTTGCCTGCTGCTTCGCGATCATCTCCTGGATCTGGTACGAGCATAACCTGTTCTTCCGCCGCTACGGCCTGCAGGATGGGCTCACCACGTTTCTGAACATCATCCTCCTCTTCGTGGTGCTGTTCTACGTTTACCCGCTGAAGTTTATCTTCACGATGTTGCTGGGCGATATCTTCGGCGCCACGCGACCCGCCGGAGCGGCCACGTTTGTGAACGGCGCTACGCTCATGCTGATCTACAGCGCGGCCGTGCTCGTGTTGTTCCTGATCTTTGCGCTGCTCTACTGGCACGCGTTGCGCCGGAAAGAATCGCTCCAGCTGGATGCGCTCGGCCTCTACGACGCGCGCACCGGGGTGTGGCGCCACCTGCTCACGGCGGGAGTGGCGGTCGCCTCCATCACGATCGCGCTGGTGGTGCCCCGCCACTCGCAGTGGGCAGGGATCATTTACTCCCTGCTCGGGCCGCTCCATGCGGGCTTTGGTTTCGCGCGCGACAAACATCGGCAACGCTTCGCAAAGAGCTGAGGCGCTTGAACCAGGATCTCATGGGCGTCGGCTCGAATTATAACACCAGCTCGACATGGGCCTCGTTCGGCGTGCTCTCCGATGGCACCCCGCCGCTCGCCGTCGTGCCGGAGACAAACACCGGCCTTGGCCTCGTCCTGCTGCTCGCCGCGGCCTTTGCGCATCGGATTTGGCAACAACGCCGGGCACGTTTGGTGTTCTCCACGATTCCAGTGGCGCGGCCGCGACAGAACTCGCGCTGATTCTGGCGCGGGACCAGCTTCCCTACTCGGTTGTGACACGAGTTGCCACAGGAGCAGTGCGGATGCGCCGAGCGGTTACATGCGGGGCCATTCTCACGCTGCTCCTTCTGTCCGTCGCACCGGCCGATGCCCAGACGCGCCGGAATCGCAAACGCGGTGCGATGCACCGCGCGCTCCAGCCGTTCCTGCTCGCGCGGGCGGTGGTGCGTGCCGTGGCGGAGCCGATCGTTCACCATGCGCCGCGCGCCGCTTTCCGCGCCGCCACATGGCCAGTGCGCGTCGCTCATCGGGTCGCCCGCCCCGCCCCGGAGCAGTTCGCCAGCGACGACAATGAGCCTTTTGACGAAGAAATTTACGATGCGCCAGTCGCGCGACCGCGGGAGCAGCAGGTGCGACGCGCTGAGCCGCTCCAGCAAGGGCAGGCGATCCGCGTCGCCTACATGGCGCCGCGGCCACGGACACCTGCCGCAGACACTGCCGATCTGCGCGAGGACGACGAAGACGAGCTGCAGCACGAGCCGCCGCGAAGCGAGAGCCGCGACTCGCGGCCGGTGGTCGCCGGCAGCCGCGCGGTGCTGCGCAACGGGATCGCGTATGCGCCGTCGCGCGCGCCGGAGAGCGTGAAGCAGGCGATCTGGGCAGGAAACGATCTGCGCCGGAAGCCTTACGTCTGGGGCGGAGGGCATCGGTCGTTCTACGATCGCGGTTACGATTGCTCCGGCACGGTGTCGTATGCATTACACGCGGCGGGAGCGCTCTCTTCGCCGCTGCCGTCGAGCGAATTCCTGCATTACGGACGACGCGGTCGCGGGCGGTGGATGACCGTTTACTCGCGGCGCGGTCATACCTTTGTCGTGATCGCCGGGCTGCGGCTCGACACCACTGATTTCCAGCGCGGCGGCAACACCGGCCCGCGCTGGCACAGCGACCTGCGCGACACGCGCGGGTATGTCGCGCGTCACCCGGCGGGACTGTAGCCTCCCAGCCTCCCCTCCTGCTCCTGCTCTTGATCTTGATCCTGCTC
>JACCZQ010000417.1 GCA_013695905.1 Chthoniobacterales bacterium | reverse complement strand
ATACCTCATGGCGGATCGCGAGGACCGCCCCATACCCGGTCAACCCAGTTGATCTATCTCGACACGAGCTCGCTTCTGAAGCTGCTCCACAACGAGCCGGAAAGCACAGCGGTGCAGAGTGCCGTCGGAGAAGAAAGAGATGTGGTGATCTCCACCCTCTCGCAGCTGGAGGCGCGCGTTCAGTTGAAGGCGGCCTGGCTGGGCGGAGACTACGGCAAAGCGCGCTATCAAGCCTTGGCCGACCAGCTGGACGCCTTGTCCGTGCTGGCGCCCTTCCGCCTCCTTCATCCCGGCGCCGGGCTGCTGGAAACCGCCATCCGCCAGGACCGCGAAGCGGGATCAACGCATCTCCGCGCGCTCGATCGTTTACATCTTGCTGCCATGGAAGAATTGGGCGCACGCCGGTTGATGACCCATGATTTGCACCAGGCGACCGCTGCCCGGCAGTTAGGCTTTGAGGTTATGTCGCCGGGACTGAGATAATCCCGCGACGCGCAGAGCTGTCGATTTCAGTGTAGGCTAAGCTGATGAAGAACGAGAACTACGGCTGGCAGCAGCGCTTTCGGGAGCTTTACGACAAGGCGCTGGTGAAGTACGGCAACGAAAATCGGAAGGTGGAGACGATGTTCACCACGCGCGAAGTGGGCGTCCTGCGCGCGTTCGGCGCCAAGCCGATGGAGCTATACGATTACGCTGAGGATTCCTCCGACCTCGACTGGGAGACGGCGTTGCTCATCACCGCCGTGCGGCGCGATTACTTCCTCCACGAGCAGAACAGCACCTGGTCGGAGAAGATCATCAAAGTGGACGCGTTGCCGCCGAAGGATGCGCAGCTTGAAGGCATCGCCTGGCTGCCGCGCATCATCGAGAAAGCGAAAGCCCGGCTCCGTGGCGAGATGCCGGACGACCTGATGTATGGCTGCGGCGGCGACCGGAAATTTTTCCGCGCCCACGACATTCATCCGGCGGATTTTCTGCGGCACGTCTGGGCGGCGAAGGGCAAGCAGGAGAAGATCCTCAGCTTCGTGAAGAACGGCCGCTGAACGGAGCGCGGCCTCGCGGGAGCGAAGTGGTGACGGAACCTGCAGCACCGTTCGATCTGCCGATCCCCGTCGGAGCAGCCGATATCGACGAGCAGGGGCACGTCAACAACGTCGTTTATCTCCGCTGGGCCCAGGACGCCGCCACCGCCCACTGGCGCGCGCTTGCTCCACCCGAGGCGCAGGAGCACACCGGCTGGGTCGTGCTGCGGCACGAAATCGATTACAAAGCTCCCGCCTTCCTCGGCGACGAGGTGAACGCCCGCACCTGGGTGGGAGCAGCGCGTGGTGCAGTGTTCGAGCGGCACACGGAGATCACCCGCGGCCCCGGCCGCGAGCAGCTGGCGCTCGCCCGCACCCTCTGGTGCCCGGTTGATCCAGCGACAGGTCGCCCGAAGCGGGTTGGGCGCGAGGTGCACGCACTCTTCTCCAGCGTCGTAACGACTTAGCCGCTGCTCACGCCCTGCTGTTGGCGATCCGGAGCAGCACATCGGCGTGGCACGGCTCGTCGAGCGCGCACCAGCAGGCGAGATCCTTCCCGCGCAGACAATGCCGGATGTCGCGCTCGTCGAAATTCTCCCGCAGGTGCTGCTCGTAGAGCGCGACTGCTTTGTCCGCCGTCAGTGTCTCGCCGTTCAGGAGCTGCGCGCCGACAGCATAGGGATTCCCCCACACCGTCGGGCGGCCGACGTAGATCGCATTCTCCGGCATCTTCCAGCCGCGGGCGCGGCTGCGCCTGATGCGCTTCGGTTTCTTCGTCGCCACCTCCACAATGTAGTGAACGGCACCTGCGTCTGTCACTCTTGAGACGTGCCAACATGCTGGCAGCGGGAGATGAATTCGTGCAAGCTGCAGAGCGAGGATGAAAACTCTCCCTGCCACTGCGCTCCTGCTCCTTTTCTTCGTCGCGACGGGCTGCGATACGCGGCAGAAGAACATCGTCGGGAAATGGAAAGTGGAAGGCGCGCCGAGTGAGATGGTGTGGGAATTCCTGCCGAACGGCAGCGTCAAGTCCGGCACGCGTCCGGGCAAATACTCCTTCGGCGATGGTGGCCGGCTGAAGATCCAGACGCAGGTGGCGACGTTCATCTATGGGGTGGAATTTCCCGCCTCCGACCGCATGATCTGGCGGGAGCCGAACGGCACTCAGACGAAGTTGAGGAAGGTCGAGTAGCGCTGCTGCGTCATGAAAATTGTTCTCGGAATCATCGCGAGTCTGTCGCTCGCGGGTGCGCTGGCCGCGGAGCCACCTGCTCCGGCGGAGGTGGTGCGTGCGCACATCGACGCGTTCAATCGCCACGACATCGACGCGCTGGTGGAGCGTGTCTCCCCGGATTTCATCTGGTTCAACGTCACCTCGGACGCGACCATGATGGAAGTGAAAGGCCGCGACGCCTTGCGCGCCAGCCTAACGAGTTATTTCAAATCGACCCCGACGGTGCGTTCGGAAATCACCGATGTGACGCAAGTGGGCGCGTTTGTTTCTTTCCGCGAGCGCGCCAACTGGACCTCCGCGAAAGGCGAACGCGCGCCGAGTTCCCTCGCCGTCTATGAGGTGCGCGACGGGAAAATCGCACGCGCCTGGTATTATCCCGCGGCGCCATGATGCTGGTCGCGAAAAAATCCGGCAGCAACGGCCGGGGCTGTTTTGCAGCGGCGGATTTGCCGGCGCGGCGGAAAGTCGGTGAGCTGCGGGGCGAGCGGATCTCGAATCGCGAAGCTGCCCGGCGCGTCGCGCGCGGCGGAAAGGTGCGCATCTGCCAGCTGGATGACCGCTGGAGCATCGACGCCAGCGTCGGCGGCGACGCGACCGCGTTGATCAATCACTCCTGCGATCCGAACTGCTTCAGCCGCACCACGCGCGGGCACATGCTGTTCTTCGCGCGGCGCGCCATCGCGGCGGGCGAAGAGCTGACGCTGGAGTTACACGCCGTCGCGGCATCCCGGCCGCCGCTGCACGTGTGGGGCATTGAATTGCCGCAGCGTAATGCGTTAAGAAAGGAACTGATGAAGAAGACGCTGCTCTGGATCTGGTCCGTCAGCATTCTAATTGCGACGATGGTCGCCGCGACACCAGCTCCGGAAGAGGAGGAGCTGGAGGTCGAGGTGGAACTGGAAGGCGTGGTGGTAGAGAGCGCGTTTGAGCTCCATGATCTGCAGCTCTTCGAAAGCAAAGCGATGACGGAATTCCTCGAGCGGCTGCAGCTGCGCGATGATGCGCAGCGTTCCGCGGAGCTGCAGAAGACGCACCAGAGTGTGGTGACCACGGTTTTGGATCTCACCCGGTATGTGCCGATTCCGCTCTTCAACCCCGGTCGTCCCATCGATACTTACTTCCTTGAGAATCACATGCGGCCGGAGTTTAACCCGCCGCGCACTGATCCGCTTGGGCTGGGGAGCGTATCGGCGCGGCGCCGTGATTGACCAAATGCGACCCCCGCAGGGACAGGAGATGCACGAATGAATCCAATCTTCTTCCGCATCGCGGTGGCGCTTTGTTTTCTGGCGGTGCTGCTGGGCGCGTTTGGCGCGCATTGGCTGAAGCCGACGCTGGAGGCGAACGCGAAGCTGGAGGTGTGGAATACCGCCGTGCTCTATCACCTCGCGCATGCGGTGGCGTTGCTGGCGCTGGCGCCGCACGGCGGCGCGAACCGCGGTGCGATGTGGCTGCTGCTCGCCGGGGTGGTGATCTTTAGCGGCAGCTTGTATGTGCTCGCACTCACGAATGTGCGGGTGCTGGGGGCTATTACGCCACTCGGGGGACTTTGCTTTCTTGGCGGCTGGTTGTGGTTACTCATCGCGCCGCCGCGGTGACGGTAAAGAAGAGGCAATGACGGGAGCATTGCCCTCCACGAATGTAGCTCGCAACGTGGTGCTGCTATTCAGTAGGATGCGGCAGCAGACATGTTCACGGACTTCCTGACCGAGCGCGCGCTCTGGACGGTGCTGGCGTTTTTCGCCACGTACTTCGGGGCGCTTACGATCGGTCGGCTGTTGAAACGACGCGCGGGGGTGCGGCTCGGGTTACTCTTCCAGCTCTTTTGCCTGGCGCTGGCCTTTTATGTGGCGATCGGCACCTACGGGCTGCGCACCACCTGGCACGACCACATCGGCGCCGCAGTGGTGCTGCTCAGCACCGCGCTGGTGGTGGCGCTGCTGAATCGCTTCGTCTGGGATTATTACTACGAGACGAAGCGGCAGATCATCATCCCGCGGCTGCTGCGGGAGTTTACGGCCGCGGTCATTTTCCTCGTGGCGCTGCTGCTGGTGCTCAGCATCGGCTATAAGGCGCAGGCGGAATTGCGCGGGCTGCTCGCGGGCTCGGGCGTGGCGGCGATCATCATCGGCTTCAGCATGCAGAATCTGCTCCGCACGCTCATCGCGGGTGCGGAGCTGCAGATCGGCCGGCGCTATAAACCCGGCGACTGGCTGAAGATCGGCGACATCATCGGGCAGGTGGTGGAGATCAACTGGGCCGACACGCGGCTGCGCACCAACGACGCCATCTCGATCGGCATTCCGAACAACAAGATCGTGGAGGAGACGATCGTGAATCTCAGCGCGCCCACTCCGCTGCACGCGATGCGGATTCAGGTGGGGGTGGATTACAAGACCGCGCCGAACCGCGTGAAGGATGCGCTCCGGCATGCGGCCAGCCGCGCGGAAGGCATCGTGCAGGACCCGCCGCCAAAGGCTTACCTGAAGGATTTCGGCGACTCGGCCATTTTGTATGAGCTGAAGTTCTGGATGATCAGCCACGCGCAGTTCAACGATACCTGCGACGGGATCCGCACGAACATCTGGTACGAATTCAAGCGCCGCGGGATCAGCATTCCTTTCCCCATCCGGACGGTGCAGCTGGAGCGGAGGAAGAAAGGCGCGGTGCGCGAGGAGGAGGAGAACCGCGCCCGGGAGATCCTGCGGGAAGAGCCGCTCTTCAAGTGTCTGACCGAAGAGCAGCTGAAGAGTATCCTGAAAGGGGCGAAGCACAGTTACTTCGGGCGCGGGGAGACGCTGATCGCACAGGGAGACGCGGGCGACTCGATGTTCGTGCTGTTGCACGGGAAAGCGCAGGTGTCGGTGACAACCCATGAGACGCAGGTGCGCGTGGGCGTGCTTCGCGCCGGCGATTGTTTCGGCGAGATGTCGCTGCTCACCGGCGAGAAACGGACCGCGACGGTGCGGGGGGAGGAGGACTGCGAGGTGCTGGAGATCAGCAAGCCCGTCATGGCGGAGCTGCTCCGGGAATCACCTGCTTGCCTGGACCAACTGAGCGAGCTGCTGGCGCATCGGAAGCTGGAGAATGAAGGACTGCTGAAACGCGTGGAAAGGCCGGATGAACAAGCGGAACGACAGCGCGAGTACACGGCTTCTTTCCTCAAGCGCCTGCGGTCTTTTTTTGAGCTTTAAGAGGAAAAACTCCTGCGCCACAACGCCTCGCTGGAGCGGGCAGATACCCGTTGCGGCAGCAGTAAAACTCCCTAATATCCAGCACTTCCAAACCGGAGCTACCTATGACCTTCTTTGCCCTCTCGTTACTCGACCTCGGAGTCCCGCTTTCCATGATCTGCGCGGTCGCAGCGCTGGGGTTCGCGATTTACCTGATCGGCCAGATCCGGAGCGCTCCAGCGGGCAACGCGCGGATGCAGGAAATCGCCGGCGCCATCCAGGAAGGGGCCCGCGCTTACCTGAACCGCCAGGTGATGACGATCAGCGTCATCGCTGCGATTCTGCTCCTGATCATCGGGTTTGCGAAGGATTGGTGGACGGCGACCGGGTTTCTGATCGGCGCGGTCTGCTCACTCGCGGCGGGATTCATCGGCATGCGGGTGGCGGTGATCGCCAACGTGCGGACGGCGCAGGGCGCGACTGAAAGCCGGGCGAAGGCGATGCAGGCGGCGTTCAGCGGCGGCGCGGTGACTGGCTTGCTGGTGGTGGGGCTGGCCTTGCTGGCGGTCTCCGTGTTCTACGCAATCGTCAGCCGGGCGGCGCCGGCGTTTGCCATTCCCAGCCTCGTGGGGGTGGCGCTCGGCTCCAGCTTGATCAGTGTGTTCGCGCGTTTGGGCGGCGGTATTTACACGAAAGCAGCAGACGTCGGTGCGGATCTGGTGGGCAAAATCGAGAGCAATCTCGACGAAGACGATCCGCGCAACCCGGCGACTATCGCCGATAACGTCGGCGATAATGTTGGAGATTGCGCCGGCATGGCGGCCGACGTGTTCGAGACGTACGCGGTGGCCCTGATCGGGGCGATTTTGATTGGCGGCCTGATGCTCGCCGATGTGCCAGCGGCGGTGGTTTACCCGTTCCTGATCGGTGGCGTGTCGATCGTCGGGGCGATTCTCGGCGTTCTCTACGTGAATAAGACCAAGGCGCACCCGGCGGCGGCTTTGATGCAGGGGGTGGCGCTCAGCGGCATTATCTCTGCAGTGCTGCTGTTTCCGATCACGCGCGCGCTCTTTCCCGAAGGCGTGACGATCGCCGGCAACCCTTACACCGCGAACGGCATCTATTTCTCGGCTCTGGTGGGGCTATTGATGACCGGCATCGTGGTGGTGATCACGAACTACTACACCTCCACGCATTATCGCCCGGTGCAGCGAATCGCCGCTGCGTCGGAGACCGGCCACGCCACCAACATCATTGCGGGCCTTGCCACGGGGCAGCACGCGACTGCGCTGCCGGTGCTGTTCATCGCCGCGGCGATCTGGCTTTCCTACAGCTTCGGCCATCTTTACGGCATCGCGATTGCGGTCATGGCGATGCTCTCGATGGCGGGCATCATCATCTCGCTCGACGCCTTCGGGCCGATCACCGACAACGCCGGCGGCATCGCCGTGATGAGCGGTTTGCCGAAGGAAGTGCGCGCCATCACCGATGAGCTCGACGCCGTCGGCAACACCATGAAAGCGGTCACGAAAGGTTACGCGATCGCCTCAGCCGGCCTCGCCGCGCTGGTGCTCTTCGGCTCTTACGTGCAGGAACTTGGCGATCACATTACAGACCGAGGTCCGGACGTGGCGTACGCGCTCACTTTCTCGTTGAACGATCCGCGTGTCATCATTGGTCTCTTCATTGGCGGACTCCTGCCGTTTGTCTTTACCGCGTTTAGCATGGACGCCGTCGGCAAAGCAGCTGGCGCAGTGGTGCGTGAGGTACGGCGACAAATTGCCGCCAAACCCGGAATTCTGCGCGGCGAAGACACGCCGGAGTATGGCATTTGCGTCGATATCGTCACGAAGGCAGCGCTGCGTGAGATGATCATTCCGGCGTTGCTGCCGATCGTGGTCGTCGTCGTCGTCGCGGCCATTCCGCAGCTCGGGGCGGTGGCGCTCGGCGGCGTCCTGGTGGGCACCATCGTCACAGGCCTCTTCCTCGCCATCGCCATGACCTCCAGCGGCGGCGCCTGGGATAACGCGAAGAAATATATCGAAGAAGGCAACCTTGGCGGCAAAGGCTCGATGGCGCATGCAGCCTCGGTCACCGGCGATACAGTCGGTGATCCTTACAAGGACACTGCGGGTCCGGCGATCAATCCGATGATCAAAGTGGTGAATATCGTCGCCATTCTGATCATCCCGATTTTCTTCTAGGCGCCGGATAGCAGCAACGGCCACCCATGGACGAACCCCGAGACTATCAGCTCATCTCCACTTCCCCGGCGACCACGCCTGGTCCGGTGAAGAAGGAGCTCGCCTTGCCGGATCCGGGGGCCACTCCGTTTAAGGTCGTGGTCGACCCGGAGATGCGCCTGAAGCTGCGCCGGGCTTTGATCGAGCTGATCGACTACCACGACGAGGCGCTCGCGGAACATTTCTCCGAGGGCAAACTCGATCTCGAATCCTATAAGGAGTACATCGAGCTGTTCGCCCGCAGCCTCAAGGAGACGATGGAAAGCCGTGAAGGCGTGGCCTATCTGCTCCGCGCGGTTGGCTTCGAAGTGCCGGCCGATCAGATCAATCTCAATCCCGTGCTCCGCTGGAAAAAAGGCGCGCCGGGGGCGTTCGGCTCCAGCCTTCTGTAGCGGCGCTGGCGTTGCTGGTCGGACGAGTCCATCCCTGACTGGAGGGCAACGCTCTGTCGTTGCTGGCCCGATTTATGCCCGGACGATGCGGAGCAAACCCCGCCCTCTTCTGCCGGCAGACCCGCCGGGATGTCCGCGAGACACGAAGAAAAATAATCCCGTGGCACGCGTTTTATTCTTGATTTTGCGACGCAAACTTGCGGTAATCGCCGTATCGAAGCAGCAGACGCCCTCAGTTCTCCCGGAGGGAGGCCGCTTCCCGAACGACCAAACAGGGAGAATTGATTCAATGAAAACAGCCATCGCAAACCGTTGCACGAACGCGCTGAGAGCACTTGCTCTCGCTTCTGTGCTCGCCGTTTCCTCGGCAGGTGCTGCCGTGGTATGGAACTTCAACCCGAATAATCTGCACGCTCCCGTCGGCTCCGACACCCTCGTCCTCACCTCGGAAGGATTTCAGATCACCGCCCGCGGCTATACCCGCACCGGCGCCGGCGACTACGTGGGTGCGGAACTTTTCTTCAAGAACCGCCCACCCGATGGTGGCGCGAACGAACTCGGGCTCGGCCTCGTCGGTTCGCCTTTTAACGAATTCAACTGGGGCGATCCGCTCCCGAACTTTCTGCAGCTCGACCTTAGCTCGATCCTGGCGCTCGGTTTCACCGACGGCATGATCCGCGTGACCAGCCTGCAGGAGGGGGAAGGCTTCCAGCTTTTCGGCTCGAACCAGCAGGGCGTGCTCGGCACCGCGCTTGGCGGGCCTGTTTTCGGCCTCACCTTTGACGATCAATTCGTCTCCGTCCCGGACTTCGGCATGTTCCAGTTCATCTCGATCGTTGGTGCCGCACCCGGCAGCAACGTCCTGCCAGTCGCTTTCTCGGCGGTGCCAGAAATGAGCACCGTGCTGCCCCTCATCGGCCTGTTCGTCGCGGTCATCTCGACGAGCGTGCTGCGCCGCCGGCGGGCTGCTCAGTTGTCAGTGTAGTGTTTGTTGTTTGTTTGTTCGGTTTGTTTCGACAGCGGCCGCCCGAGTGGGCGGCCGTTTTCGTTTTGTGAGAGAAGCGATTCCGTCCGTGGTGGCGTGACGCTCCCGGAGGGACCTGCTTCCGCAGGTCCACAGCGACGCCGCGGCCTCTTTTCTGGAGATGCATGTCGCAGGTGAATCTCCTCTGCGATTTCACCGACGTGCCGACGCACGTCCTTCCGCAGTTTTCAGCGGGTGGCGTTCTGTGCCTTCTCGAGGAGCGCTTTTTCTTCCGGGAGGAGGAATGTTTTGGCGGCGCGTTCCAGATAGCCGCGCGCTTTTTCCTTCTGGTCGGCCGCAGCGAGGATAACGCCGTAATAGAGCGCGATAGATGGAGTCTCCAGCTGATCCGGCGAGAGCTTCTCAATTTCCTCCAGCGCACCCACCCGGTCTCCCTCGGTGTAGAGAGAGTAGGCATACGTCGAGACGTAGGCGGCGTTTCCCGGTTCCTGTTTTACCACCTCGGTAGCAAGCCGCCGCGCCCGCTTGGAGTCGGCCCGGAGCAGCAGCGCCACTTGCGCAAGATTGTTCTGCATCATCAAGTCGTCCGGCGCCACCTCCACCCCACGCGAGAGCACGCGATACAAACCCGCGGTATCGCCGCGGCTCGCGTAGTGTTGATACAATTGCTGCAACGCCTCCCGTCGCAGCTCAGTGGTTTTGCTCAGAGTCCAGAGCAGATCCACCATCTCCTGCTCCCAGCCCCAGCCGGAGATGGTCCGCGCCAGCAGCAGCAGCGCCTGCGGCTGCGGCGTGGCCAGTTTCGTAGCGCGCCACCATTCCTGTTCCGCCGCCACCTGCTTCTCCTCGCCGCGCGAGGCGCGCGCGAGATAGGCCTGCCGCATGAACTCGAATCCGCCCCAGTCCTTCTCCTCCACCACCTGGCGCAGCCCCGGCCAATCACCCGCGCGCGAGTAAGCCTCTGCCAGCGTGAGCGGTGTCGGCCACGTCGCCAGCGCTTCAGCCGGCGCGTTCCGCGAGAAAGCAATGGCCTCCGCTGGACTCGCGTTGACGCTCATCAAGGAGATGAGGCTCGCGATGTCGGTGGGGCTTTTCAGCGCCTCCTGCTCGACTACCCTGCGATATTCATCGTAACCCGGGTCGCGGAGCTGCCGCAGCATCTCCAGGTAAAGCAGCCGGTCCGTGAATTTGACCTCGGGATACTCCTGCAGGTCCGCGGCCAGCGCGCGCAGGCGCTGCGGGTTTTCGTTCCGCGCCGCCCCATCGATGATCAATGCTCGCGTCGCCGCGGCGCGCTGCTTTTCATCGGTGCGGAAACGCTCCAGCGTCTCGCGCGCCCTATCTCGTTTCGCCTGGTCCACGCCGCTGAGCTGCACCAGCGCCAGCTGCACCTGGTAGGCGGATTCCGTCGGCGCGAGTTCCGAGGCGCGTTGCCAATGCTTTTCGGCTTCCGGCGCTTTCCCGCGCATCTCCGTGAGCTGGCCGAGGGCCGCATGGTAAGACGGCACCTGCTCGGCCGCGGTCGCGATCGCCTGCAGCGTGCGCTCCGCGGTTGGGAGTTCGTTTGCGCGCAACGCGGAGCGGACCAGCGCGAGCGCGTCATCCACGGAATCGGGGCGCAGCGAAAAGACCTTCCGCCGCCACTCCAGCTCGGTGCCGTCACCGGAACGCTCCGCGATTTCCGCCAGCATGCGGGCTGCACCCGCGCTCTCGGGGTTGATTTGGTAAGCGCGGCGTGCGCTGAGCGACGCCTGCTTCACATCGCCGCCGCTGAGATAACCGGCTGCGCGGCGCACGAGGTGCCGCTCCTGCCAGCTGTGATAGGCGCGAAACCCGGCCCAGCTCAGGAAGGCCAACAGCAGAATGCCGCCGACCAGCCATGCAATGATCTTGAAATATGCTCGCTCCGTTCGTTGAACTGGATTCTTCAAGCGAGGTGAGGTTAGGCGCGTGCACCTGGCCGTCAATCGAGCGCGCCGCGCCTAACGAGTGCCCGGACGGAGCGCCTGCCTGGCGCCGCGGAGTTTCATGCCGAGGGCACGCCGAAAGTGGAACGGCCGCAGGTATTGAAGATAAACGGGCCAGCGGGCGAACCTCTCCGGCACGGTGCGTTGTTCCTGCAGACTCAGGCACCACTCCGCGACGGTGTGAAAGGCGGACTTTTCCGAGAACCACTGGAGCCACTCCTGGCGCGCGCGCTTTCCCATCTCGAAGGCTTCGTGTTCACGCGCCTCCAGGATCTGCGGCAGGCGCGCGCAATCCTGCTCCGGCACGCGGACGGAAAATTCCTCCCACAGCGGCCCGGGCGGCTCGCCCCAGTCGTCGGAGAGAATCACCGGCACGCGCCCCATCTGCATGGTTTCGAAAAGGCGGATGCTGGAGACGCTCAAGCCGCGCGGGCAGAGGACGAACTTGCTCTGCTGCGTAATCTCGGCGTAGCGGCGGTGGTAATCACTCCGCTCCTGCGGCGACATCGATCTCTCCAGGACCCGCGCGTAGTCGGCGGTGCTGTCGAGCACGAGGCCGCGCGGATGCGAGAGCCGCGCGATGACGCCGCGCACGGCGGCGTTCCCGGTTGAGCCGACGAAGCTGAAGAGATACGGCAGCTCCGCGTGCGGCGGGGTGCAGGTGGCGAATTCGTTTTCCGGCGCGCCGACATAAAACCCGGAGATGGTGCGCCGCGAGGTCCAGCGCCGATCGATGCCGGTGTAGATGCCGGGCAGGAATGGAATGACGAGGGTGTTCGCGCAAAAGAGGAAGCACTTCTCGCGATGGCGGCGGGTAATGGGATGTCGCCGCACGCTTTCGAAATACCAGCCGGCGCCATACGCTTCGACGAACAGAATCACGTCGGCCGTCTCCGGGTTATCCGCGAGAGAATGCACTCCGTGCCGGTCGCAGGTGGCACTCTGCTGCAGGGCACGCAACGGGGCGAGCTGCTCATCAGCGCCCGGCCCCGGGGGCGTCGTGGAAAGTAGTAGCACGCGCGCCATTCCCCGCCTAGCCCTAGCAGGTGGCGAGCCTGCCGTCGAGGCAACCGCCGACGGCACCTGCGGGAAATCAGCGGGACCTCTCCCCACTCCTGCTCTTGGGAAATGCTTGGCGCTGATAACGCCAGCTGCCACATTCCTCCCACACCGCATGCCCACTGTGCTAATCATTGAGGACGACGACGAGAGTCGCCGCGCCACTGCCGCCCTCTTCGGGCGCAAGCAGTGGACCGTTTACGAGGCGCACGATGGGGAGTGCGGCATCGAGCTGGCGCTGAAACACCGGCCCGATGTGATCCTCTGCGATCTGTTGATGCCGAAGGCGAACGGCTTTCAGGTCTGCCGCGTCATCCGCGAGCAGCTGCAGCCGACGAAAATCATTGTTATTTCCGGGCGTGACTACGGCGTTGACCGCGCCAGCGCGATCGAGGCGGGCGCCGACGAATACCTCGTCAAGCCGATCACGTGGGACCTGCTTTGCTCCACGATCGAGCGGGTCCTTCCGCAGGCGTCACGGGTGTTGCCGGAGAGCGCACGCGAGGTGCAATTCCACACGCCTTCCACGCGGTTGAAGCTCTGGGGCGTGCGCGGTTCGATTCCGGTGCCGGGGCCGTCCACCGTCCGCTACGGCGGGAACACCAGCTGCGTCGAAGTCCGGGCCGACGGCGAGATCATCGTGCTCGATGCCGGTTCGGGCATTCGCGAGCTCGGCAGGGAGCTGGAGAAGGAATTCGGCGAGCGCCCGGTGAAGCTCACGCTGCTCATCACGCACACTCATTGGGATCACATCCAGGGGCTGCCGTTTTTTCTCCCGGCCTATAACCAGAAAAACCAGATCCGCGTCCTCGGCTACGAAGGCGCACGTGCCGGTCTGGCTGCCATCCTCGCGGGGCAGATGGAGACGCCGTTCTTCCCCGTCAACCTCAAGGATCTACCGAGTAACATCGCCATCGAGGAGTTGAAGGAGATGGAGTTCTCGATCGGGGCGGTGC